>JBNKOQ010000073.1:0-11831 GCA_050294735.1 Roseibium sp.
AGCACTCGTTACTGGATCTTCCGGTTTTGTAGGCACCCATCTGATCCGGCGCCTGCTGTCCGAAGGGCACGAAATTGTTGCGCTGGATATCAAGGAACCGAGAGAGCGGCACCCCCATGTCCAGTATTTGACTGCCGATGTCAGGTCACTGACGGAAGTTGCCAGCATCGGACCGGTTGATCGTATTTATAATTTTGCGGCCATCCATACGACACCAGGTCATTTACCGCACGAATATTACGAGACCAACATTTTGGGCGCGATGGAAGTTATCGCTTTCGCAGAGCGGCAAGATGTAAAGGATATCGTCTTTACGAGTTCGATTTCGGTTTACGGCCCGAGCGAAGAGACAAAAACTGAAGACAGCCCGCCGGAGCCCGTCTCCGACTATGGCCGTTCGAAATTCATCGCAGAGAAAATTCACAGGAAGTGGGTACAGCAGGACACATCCAGAAAGCTGGTCACCGTGAGACCGGCCGTGGTGTTCGGGCCCGGTGAGGGAGGAAATTTCTCGCGCCTCGCCAAACTGCTCAAGACCGGTTTTTTTGTCTATCCGGGAAGAAAGGACACCATCAAGGCGTGCGTCTATGTAGAGGACCTCATAAATGCTATGGAAATTGCCTTGGGCGCGGAAGAACGCAGCATCCTGTTCAATGCCGCTTTCCCGACCCAGATTACCCTTGAGGAGATCGTTAGCTCGTTCAAGCGTGTGAGTTTTCCTGGCGCGAAAACGGTCGTTATGCCACATGGCTTGATCAAGCTCGCGGCAGCCATGCTCCACCTCTTTGGAGGTGTGGGGATTGGCATTCATCCCGAGCGCGTTGAGAAGCTAATCCGGTCCACGGACGTCTATCCGGGGTGGCTGGTCGCAAATCAGTTTCCGTTTTCCAAGAACATCGATGACTGCCTCGAACAATGGAAGCAGCAGACCGGTGGAACGTTTCTGTAGTTGAGCCGTAAGCCATTGGAAAACAACGCGGGAAGAACAATCTGCTCGATGAGATATAAATTAAGCGGGCTAATTTCTGGCTAAATGTGGAGCCTCTAACCGAGATTGATGCCGCCCACACTCCCTTGCGGGTGTCGGTTCTGGATGTTTGTAAGAAGCGGCTGAAAGGGCAAGGCGGCGCGCTCGGAAGACCTTTTGGATCTGATAATGGACGGGCAAGAACTGCTGTGCTTGCCGGGACGATTTGAACCGCCCCATAATCTTTTCTCGCAGTCGGGTGGGGAGGATTACCCCTCGCCCCATCGAACGCCTCCTGTTTCATAAGTAAGGTGTTCTCCATTTTTTCCGGGAGTTCCAAGGTTCTGGTTGCTCTTCACCGCCAATTTTAATCAGCGATATAGCTGGTGCATGATTGCGGTGCAGGCGCTGGTGACATCAGGATGGGTGTCTACCTGTGGGATGAACGGGCGCGAGATCATGATCACTTGAACTCCTGCCTGTCGAGCCGCCGCGATTTTTCCGTATGAGCGTTCGCCGCCACTGTTTTTCGACACAATGTGGGTCACATTGTGAGAGGTCAGAAGGTCCAGCTCCTCCCCAACTGAGCGGGCGGGACGGGAAAGCATGAGCAACCAGCTTTCCGGAATAGGGGCCATTGGCGGCTCGATCATCCTGACGATAGCCTGTAGATCGGTCCGGTGACAGAAAGTCTGGATTTCCTTTCGGCCAACGGCGATGAATGGCCTCGCCCCTGGAGGAAGAGCTTCCGCGGCCGCATCAAGGCCTGCAACAACCAGCCAGTTATCTTCGGCCGTTTGCTTCCAAGCAGGACGCTCGAGCCGGATGAACGGTGTATTGGTCCGCAGGCAGGCCGTTGCCGCATGGCGTGTCATTTGCGCTGCGAAGGGATGCGTAGCGTCGACAACCAGATCAACTGAATGACGTTGAAGATATGCGGCGATACCGTCAACTCCTCCAAAGCCGCCAGTTCGTGTTGGAATTCCAAGATTGGGAAGGTTGGATATCGCGCCAGCAAAGGATGCCGTCAGGCTGGCCTGCGGCAATAGCAACGACAGATGGCTGGCAAGATCGCGTACTTCCGAAGTTCCGGCCAGGATCAGGATATTCGGCGCATCAGTCATCCCACCCGGCCTCTCCGACAATCCCACCTTGCCGGTCAACAATCAGAACCTCGACATCTATGGGTGCATCGCGCAGAATCTCTTTCACGGCTTTCCGGGCCTGACACGCAAGTGGGTGAGCAATATCGATCCCAGCGGCCACGGCAAGATCGAGCACTTCCTTGGCTGTATTTGCTGAAAGGCTTTGATCGATAAGCGCCTGCGGTGCGTTTTGGCAGCGCAAGAGTTCCGCCAGAAATTTGAGGTCCACTTGGCTGCGGGCCGAATGAAGATCAAGAGCGCCTTGGGCAAGCTTGGTGAACTTTGCAAAGCCACCGGAAAGGGTCAGCTTGGGAACTGGATGGGCACGCAGGTATTTCAGGAGCCCGCCGGCGAAATCTCCCATGTCCAGATAGGCAACCTCGTCCAGCTGGTAACGCGCTTGCACTGCTTTTTCCGACGTTGAACCTGTCGCTCCGACAACGTGGTCAAGATTGGCCGCACGTGCGACGTCGATACCCCGGTGGATCGAGGCGATCCAGGCTGCGCAGGAAAAGGGACGTACGATTCCGGTTGTTCCCAGAATTGACAGGCCGCCAATAATGCCAAGCCGTCCGTTGAGCGTCTTTTTGGCAAGTTCCGCGCCGCCATCGACGGAAATTGTGATCTCCACATCGCCCGGAGTGCCTGTCGCGGTGGCGACTTCCGCTATGGCGTCCCGCATCATCTGTCGCGGAACCGGATTGATTGCCGCCTCGCCTGGCGGGATTGGAAGACCAGGCCGGGTCACTGTGCCGACGCCTTCTCCGGCCTTGAAGACAATGCCGTCTCCGTGGGGCAGGAGGCGAACCTGCGCGCTAACTACGGCGCCATGCGTGACATCGGGATCGTCGCCTGCATCCTTGATGATCGATGCTTGCGCCGCACCGGGCCGCAGTTCATGGCGGGCGAGGGCAAAAGCGACTGTTTTGCCTCTGGGCAAGGAAATCTCCACAGGGTCTGGAAAACGACCGCTGACGAGAGCTTCATAGGCAGCTTTCGCGGCGCCCGTGGCACAGGCGCCGGTTGTCCATCCTCTTCTCAATTCCTTGGGTTTTTCCGAAGTCATTTGGCCTTTATAGCCCCATTTTCAGCTTTCGCATCTGTACATAAAGCATCTCTATCCTGCATATGCGAAATCTGTCTGCCAGAGCGCTTGGCGATCTCTTAAAGCAGAGGTAGAAGAGAGGTATGTCGATGAAAAATAAAACACCCGATGTGCCTGATGGATTGCCCGTTTTTGAACCTGGCTGGGTATGGCTGGCGGGAGCCGGTCCCGGTGATCCGGGGCTTTTGACACTACATGCTTTGAACGGTTTGAGACAGGCGGACGTCGTGGTTTATGACGCCCTCGTCGACCAGAGTATTTTATCCTGGGTGAGACCCGACGCCATATCCGATTATGCGGGAAAACGGGGTGGTAAACCGAGCCCCAAACAACGTGATATCACGTTGAAGCTGATTGACTATGCCAAGGCAGGTAAGCGGGTGCTGCGCCTGAAAGGGGGAGATCCCTTTGTTTTCGGTCGGGGTGGTGAGGAAGCGCTGGGCCTGGTTGGCGCAGGCGTTCCGTTCCGGATTATCCCGGGCGTAACCGCGGGCATCGGTGGACTGGCCTATGCTGGTATTCCCGCAACCCATCGGGACGTCAATCAGGCGGTGACGTTTCTGACCGGTCATGATCAGACCGGATTGACCCCCACGGGCGTCAACTGGGAAGGCATTGCGAAAGGTTCACCGGTGATCGTCATGTATATGGCGATGAAGCATCTTGCTGCGATTGCGGACAAGCTGATCGAAGGCGGGCGGTCTGTGGATGAGCCTGTGGGCATCGTGTGCAACGCGTCCTTAGCCGGGCAAAGGGTATTGGAAACCACTCTTGGCACCTGTGCCGGAGATGCCGCCGCCGCAAATATAGAGCCGCCAGCCATCGTTGTTGTCGGCGATGTGGTGCGGCTGAGGGCGGGCCTTGACTGGATGGGGGCCCTGTCAGGCCGGTTGCTGAAAAGCGATCCTCTTGGTCTGGGCAGGCCTCTGGCCGTCGACGCCGGATGACAGCCGAAGCACCCCGAAGCCTGTTGATTGCCGCGCCGCAGTCAGGTGCGGGAAAGACGACGGTGACTTTGGCCCTGCTGCGCGCGCTCCGACATGCGGGCAGGCGGGTTGTCTCCGCAAAGTCAGGCCCGGATTACATCGATCCGAAATTTCACCAGGCTTCCAGTGGCGTCCCATGCATCAACCTGGACGCCTGGGCAATGCGGAGGGGCCAAATTGGCTCTTTGGCCTGCAGTCACGCGCATGATCATGAAATGCTGTTGATCGAAGGGGCGATGGGGCTTTTCGACGGCGCCGCGAACGGCAAGGGCTCGGCAGGAGATCTTGCCGCCTGTCTTGGAAGTCCGGTCGTTCTCGTCATCGACTGTGCAAGGCAGGCTCAGTCTGTGGCCGCATTGGTGTCGGGGTTTCAGAATTTTAGACAGGACGTGACGCTGGCAGGTTTAATCTTGAACCGGGTTGGCAGCACAAGGCATGAGAAAATGCTGCGGGCAGCTTTGAAGCCCGTTGGATTGTCTGTCTTCGGGGCTCTGCCTCGCCTGGATGATTTGATTTTACCCGAACGCCATTTGGGATTGGTGCAGGCCGAAGAGCATTCGGCGATAGAGGATTTTTTGGACAACGCCGCCAGTCTTTGCAGCGATTGTATTGATCTCGATCTGCTTTACAGGTCTTCTGCGCCGATGGTCATGCCTGATCAGGTGGATCTGAACCTCCTGCAACCGTTAGGTCAGAGGATTGCGGTGGCCAGGGATATATCCTTCGCCTTCAGCTATCCGCACCTTCTGGATTGCTGGCAAAAAGCAGGGGCCGAGCTTTCGTTCTTCTCCCCACTTGAGGATGAAATACCGGACGTATCGGCTGATGCGATTTATCTGCCTGGCGGCTATCCGGAGCTTCATGCAGGAAAACTGGCCAGTGCCGCCAAATTCAAGCAAGCCTTAAGGACAGCGGAACAACGCGGTGTTCCGGTTTACGGCGAGTGCGGTGGCTATATGGTTCTTGGAGAAGGTTTGATCGACACAAACGGCGCGCGCCACGAAATGTTGGGCCTTCTGCCTTTGGTCACCAGCTTCGCAGACCGCAAACGTCATTTAGGTTATCGTGTTCTGAAACCGCTTGGCGGATTGCCCTGGTCGGGGGCCCTGACAGCTCACGAATTCCACTATGCAAGTATTGTTCAGGAAGGCCCTGGTGAGCGGCTGTTCGGAGCAGAGGATGCGGAAGGCAACGTCTTGGCCGATATGGGCCTTCGCGTTGGGCAGGCCATGGGCTCCTTCGCTCATGTGATTAGCCGCCAGTAAAGCCAGTCTCTCCGCCTGAAGGAAACGCTTGGAGTGTCCAAAGCCTCTTTGGTGGTCGAAGAGGCTTTGGCAATGGGCGGGTTGATCGAATGAGCTTCAATAGCTCCGATCAACCGGCCTTTTTCTTTGGCCGCAGAACATGCACATGATCAGCATCGTAAAGTGCTGAATCGCGGAAATCCGACGCAGGCTTCAAGGCGTGGCCGACAAAGATAAGGGCGGTGCGCGTTATCTTGGACTTGCGCACCTTTCCCGCGATATCGCTGAGCGTGCCGTGGATGAAAGCCTGATCCGGCCAGCCGACCCGGTAGGCGACAACCACCGGGCAGTCCGCTCCATAAAGTGGAACCAGCTTGCGCTCAATCTCACGCAGATTGCGGATAGACAGGTGGATCGCAAGGGTGGCTCCACTCCTACCAAGCGTTTCCAGATCTTCGTTGTTCGGCATGGCCGAACTCTGCATGGTGGTGCGGGTGACAATGATGGTCTGCGCAACTTCCGGGATGGTCAACTCGGTCTTGAGTGCTGCTGCTGCTGCCGCGAAGGCAGGCACACCGGGAACGACATCATAATCGATGCCAAGAGCGTCAAGCCGGCGCATCTGTTCGGCGGTGGCGCCGTAAATCGACGGATCGCCGGAGTGGACGCGCGCGACATCGAGGCCTTTGTCGTGAGCGTCCTGGATTTCGGCCAGGATTTCATCGAGATGCAGAGGTGCCGTATCGATCACCCTTGCTCCTTCGGGAGCGGCGGCCACAATCTGCTCCGGTACGAGCGAACCAGCATAAAGGCAGACCTGGCAGGACTGAATCAGTTTGAGCCCGCGCACGGTAATAAGGTCGGGATCGCCGGGACCGGCGCCGATGAAATGAACGGTCATACCGTTTCTCCTGGTGTTTCTGCAGGCGCGTCGATCCGCTTGGCATAGCCGCGCGGTGTGTAGACGAAAGGTTTGCCGTCGCCGCGCAAAACGGCCCGGCTGTTCGAGGAGCCGACAAGCACGGTCGTCAGCATATCGACTTCATCTACAGTCAAGGCTTCCAGAGTGGTGACACGGACAACTTCTTCAGGCCGTCCGAGATTAACTCCGAGAACGACAGGTGTATCGGCAGGCCGGTGCGTGAGGAGGATCTCTCTTGCCATTGCAAGCTGGATGCGCCGGCGTTTGGAAACCGGATTATAAAAGGCGATAACAAAGTCACCCTCGGCAGCCGCATGCAGACGTTTTTCGATAGACTCCCAAGGGGTCAACAAGTCGGACAGGGAGATGGCACAGAAGTCATGACCGAGGGGAGCCCCTATCCGTGCGGAGGCGGCCTGCAGCGCGGAAATGCCAGGCGCATTTACGATTGATACACGCCTGGCCGCATCTGAAACGCCGCCATTGTCGGGTGCCCGGTCGAGAAGTTCGTAAACCAATGCGCCCATGGCATAGATGCCAGCGTCTCCCGAACAAACCAGCGCTACATTGCGGCCTTCGCCAGCGCGTTCCAGTGCAAAGCGCACCCGCTCTTGTTCAGCGCCGAGTGGAAAGTTGTGATGAGTCTTGCCGGTGATATGCGGCGCAACGATATCGAGGTAAAGCGAATACCCGACCACATCTTCGGCATCGGCAAGCAGCTTCGTTGCTTGCGGTGTGCGCCAGTCATCAGCGCCAGGACCGATGCCGATAACGGATAAGTGCCCCCGGGCCCGGCCTATGGTTTCCGGACTGACGGGCTCTTCCGCACGCGCGACGGCGGCGGTCGCATTGGTGGTCTTTTGTTTGGCGAGCGTTAGAACACCCGTTTCTCCGGTGCCCGCAAGAGCGGCTGCTTCCGAGACGCCGTGGCAGCCGACTTCCGCAAAAACCACGTCGGATGGATTTTGCAGACGGGGCGTTTCCTCCTCAAGACGTTCGGCAGTAAAGACCCGGAAGGGCACGCCGAGATGCCTTGCCAGTTCCGTCATGGCAGGTTCGTCCGCCTTCAGATCCAGGCTGGCGACACAGGCGACAGACTGCTGGGCGACACCGGTTTCGTCGAGTGCTGTTGTCACCAGATCAATCAGTTCATCGGGGTCACAGCCGCGCGCGCAACCGACGCCAACCACATGGGTGCGGGGGTGATAGACAAGCCGGGTCGGCGATCCCTGATCCGGCTTTTCCGTTGATACGAGAGTGATCGCCGCATCTTCTGCCTTGGTCAGCTTCGCGTCTTGCAGCCAGGGCGCATTGCCTTCAATGCGCACGGCAGCACCGGAGAGCAGTTCAGCCATTACCGGCTTGGCATCTTCCGGGTTAGCGAGCGACCAGCCCTTCGGCGGGACGTCAAGTGCCACTCCGAGTACCGTGTCGCCTGCGGTTGTAACGGCAGCATGGCCAAGCAGTTTCTTGGCCACGAGCCGGGCCAGCTGATTTGCCCCACGGTGGCCGCCGAGCAACGGAACGATGCTGGCGCCATCTTCCGAGACAGCCAGAACCGGTGGTTCGGTGTGCTTGTCCGCCAGCAGCGGGGCCAGCGCCCGGATCAAAATACCACTGGCACAGACTCCGATGATGGGATGGCCTGCCGAAAACAGCATGCGGATGTGATCGATGGTTTCGCTGAACAGCGTATCGGCCGAACGGATCCGCCCGGCCAGGCCGTGGATTGCGACGCCCGGAAGACCGGCCTCGATCCGTTGGGCCGTTTCCAGACCGGCTGAATTCAAGACGAGAACGATGGGGGAAGCGTCCACGCTTCTTCTCCCTTATAGATGAGGATCATGGAAAAATATGGGGCTGTGTCTGTTTCAAGATCAGCCAGTCGAGAGATCTTTTGATCGGGCAGGCTGGCCCGCTCGACGTAACCGGCTCTATCGAGAAGCCCCAGGTCCGTGAGAAGGGTTTTCAATCGAGAGAGGTGCCGCCCGACTTTCATAATGGCAACCGCTTCCGCAGCTTCGATCCGGGCTCGGATTTCGTCATCCGGAAGCGGGCCGGGAATGACGGTCAAAATATCGGTCCGGCTGGTCAGCGGGCGTTTGAGTTGTGCGGCGCAGGCTGTCAACGAGGTAACACCCGGCACGATTTCGCAGGAGAATCTGTCGGCCAGACGCTCAAACAGGTACATGAAAGAGCCATAGAAAAACGGATCGCCCTCACACAAGGTGATAACATCCTCACCGCTGTCCAGAACGCTGGCAATTTCAACGGCAGCCTTGTCATAGATCTGCTTTGCCGGAAACCGCTCCACCCGCATTGGCACGATAATCGGTATTTCCCGGATACCGTCTGGAATGAAGTCAGCGGCGATGGAGCGCGCAAAGCTTGGTCCGGTGTCCGGCGCGGGATAGGCTATGGTCCGGGCCGACGAGATCAGCCGGTGTGCCTTCAGTGTCATCAGCTCCGGATCACCCGGGCCGAGGCCTAAGCCATAAAATTTGCCACTCATGAACTGGCGACACCTTTCTTGATAAAGGCCCATTGGGTGACGGGCATTAGCGGCCGCCAGCCGGTCAGTTTTCCGACTGGGCTTGCGCGTTGCACCGACACCCGGGTCAGATCACCGCCGTTGAGCTTGTGAGCTTCCAGAAGCACGGCCTCGCTTTCCAGTGTGACAGCGTTGGCCACAAACCGCCCACCGGGCTTCAGCGCATTAAGGCAGGTTTCAACGATACCGTGGTCCGTCAGGCCGCCTCCAATGAAAATTCCATCAGGCGTTGGGAGGGCTGAAAGGCCACTCGGTGCCGTCGCATCTCTTAAGTCGAAGCCCGGCACACCAAGCGCCAATGCATTTTCTTGCGCCATTGCGCGGCGTTCTGCATGTGGTTCCAGGCCGATAGCCTTGGCACCACGTGCTGCGCGCATCCATTCGATGCCGATGGAGCCGCATCCTGCGCCGACATCCCATAGAAGGGCACCGGATTGCGGCATAAGAGCAGCGAGGGTTATGGCGCGAACTTCCCGTTTGGTCATCTTGCCGTCGTGGCGGAACGCATCGTCAGGAAGGCCTGGGGTGCTGGGCCGGAAAATCGTACCCTTGTCCGGTACAATGTCGAGGGCGAGTGTGTTGAAGTCGGCAACCTTGCCATTCCAGCTGTTGGCAGTGCTTGAAACCGTCCGTTCCTGACTGCTCCCCATATGTTCCAGAACGGTCATTCGGGTTTCGCCGTAACCGTCTTGAACCAGCATGTCCGCAACCAGTTTCGGGGTCTCGCCGTTGCTGGTCAGCGCCAGAAGTTTTGCCCCTGGTGTCAGGAAGCAGCGCAATGTTTCAATAGGACGCCCATGCAACGAGAGGCAATCTGCATCCTGTAAAGGCCAGCGTAGTCTTGCAGCAGCCAGCTGGAAAGCTGAAGGCGCAGGCAGAATACGCATGTCTTCGGGAGCGAAGTGCCGGGAGAGGGTTGAGCCGATGCCGTACCATTGTGGATCTCCGGTTGCCAAAATGGCTACTGGCTGGCCCTGCAAAACCTTCAAATCGTCATAGACGGTGGCGAAGGGGGAGGGCCAGAAGCGCTTGCTCTTGCAGATGTCACCCACCAGCGCGAAATGTCGCTCACTGCCGTAGACGACTGTTGCGTCCGCCAGAAAATCTCTTGCAGCCTGCGAGAGGGAGCCGTCTTCGCCTAAGCCGATCAGTGTGAGCCAGGGGGCTGTCATTTGGACTCCAGCGAATAGGGTTTGCTGGGTTTTTTGGGGTCGAGTTCCTGCGGTGTGTTTTCGTTTACGCGCTGATGAGACAGCATGCCGCGTGACCGCTTGGGTCTGTTCTCGCCATCACCGGAAGCGTTGGCTCCACCATGTGACAGGAAGCCGTGCGAGCGCATGACCGGTTTTTGAGCGGTCGATAGCCGAGCGGGCTTCTTCGGCAGATCAGCCATGGGGGAGCTCCTCCGGCAGTCCGGCGGCAAGGGCGTTCACGGCTGCCGCAGCCATTGCGGACCCCCCACGCCTGCCCTTTATCGCCAGGAAGTCGAGTGCGAAGGGGTTCGCTGCCAAAGCGTCCTTGGATTCCGCTGCTCCGACAAAGCCAACCGGAAAGCCCAGAATGGCAGCGGGTCTTGGAGCACCATCCGCAATCAGTTCCAGCAAATGAAACAAAGCGGTCGGGGCATTCCCGATGGCCACGACGGATCCTTCCAGATGGCCTTTCCAGAGTTCGACAGCAGCCGCGCTTCTTGTGGTGCCCAGTTGCCTTGCCAGCTCCGGAACCTGAGCATCATTTAAAGTGCAAATAACGTCGTTGTTGCGCGGTAATCTGGATCGAATGATCCCGTGGGCCACCATTTCGACGTCCGTGAAGACAGGTGCCCCATCGGCGAGGGCTTGATACCCCTTGGCCGCGATACCTTCGGAAAACATGAGGTCGTTGACGATGTCGGTCATACCGCAAGCATGGATCAGCCGGATCGCCACCGGCGCCATGTCCCTGGGCAAACGGTCGAGCTCCGCTTCGGCGCGGACCGTCGCGAACGACTGACGGTAAATTGCCGAGGGATCGTGCTCATAGTCAAAGAGCGGCCCTGATGTATCCGCTTGGCTCAATGCTTCTTTTCCATCGACTTTGGCCCGAGCGGATGATCCGCATGCGGATAGGGATGATGGTGGTGGTCATGAGAATGCCCATGATCGTGATGATCGTGGCCGTGTCCATGATGGTCGTGGGAATGCTCATGGCTGTGATCGTGGTCATGATCGCCATGGTCATGATGATGTGCCGCAGCCCGCACTTTTTCTTCGCAGGCCCCGGTGCAGAACTCTTCACAGAGCTGGCATTCGGCTTCCGCGCCAAGACCTTCGACGTGATGGTGATGGCTTTCCTGAGCAAGTCCGATTTCCGCCTCGAAGCCAAGTACCTGTTCCCGGTACTTGCACATCTGGCAATTCATCACATTGGCACCTTGCAGGATCTCCCCGACACGGTCGGCCATTGTGTCGAGCACTTGCGGATGATCATTGAGATAATCGGCCTTGAGGAACTCGATATCCGGATGTTTGGCAGCAACCTCATCCGTGTTGGAATAGATCCGTTGCACCAGAACCCCGGTGAAGAGGAAGTACGGGAATACGACAATGCGTTTGTAACCGAGCCTGGCGGCATGTTCGAGGCCGGGGGCGACAAGCGGGAAAGTCACACCGGAATAACATGTCTCGGCCCAGCCGAAGCCCATGCCTTCCCAGAGAAGTCGGGTGATCTTGGCAACATTGGAATTGGCATCGGGATCCGAGGCCCCGCGTCCAACGACCATCAGCAACGTTTCGTGCATGGGCACGTCGCTCTCTGCGGCGTCCAGGGCTTGCTGAATGCGGGCGCCGGCAGCTCTGACCATCCGCGTATCGACGGCAAGTTCCCGGCCATAGGTGATTTTCATCTCAGGATGCTGGGCCTGATAGGTGTT
>JBNKOQ010000074.1:0-11179 GCA_050294735.1 Roseibium sp.
TGATCCTCGCGGCCAAGGGGCTGGAACGCGAAACCGGCAAGTTGCTGACGTCTGTGGCGGCGGAGTTCCGTTCCCCCTCGCGGCTCGCCGTGCTCAGCGGACCGGGCTTTGCGGATGAGATCGCGGCAGGCCTTCCCACCGCCCGTTTCGGCGAAACCGACCTTACGGAGGACTGATATGGAAGTCTGGGTCCTCTTCGGAACTTTCGTGTTCCTACTGATCATTGGCACCCCGGTCGCCTTCTGTCTGGGTGTTGCCTCTTTCGCGACGGTGCTCTACCTCGGCATGCCGCCGGTGATCGTTTTCCAGCGGTTGAATTCGGGTGTCTCCGTCTTCGCCCTCATGGCCATCCCATTCTTCATCTTCGCTGGCGAACTCATGGTCCGCGGCGACATCGCCCGGCGTCTTGTCGCTTTGGCCGGCGCGTTGGTGGGACACATGCGTGGTGGCCTTGGGCAGGTCAATATCGCGGCCTCCGTCCTTTTCGGAGGGATCTCTGGATCGGCCGCTGCGGACGCCACAGCCATCGGCGGTCTGATGATCCCGCAAATGCAAAAAAAGGGCTACGACGTAGACTATGGCGTCAATGTCACCGTTGTGTCATCCATCATCGCGCTGATGCTGCCCCCCTCGCACAACATGATCATCTACTCGATCTCGGCGGGTGGACGCCTCTCGATCGCGGATCTGTTTACCGCAGGCATTATACCGGGCATCCTGCTGGCTCTGTCCTTGATGATCACAGCCTGGTTCGTCGCCAAAAAGCGCGGCTATCCGACAGAACGCTTTCCCGGCTGGGCGGCCCTGGGAGCGCTCTTCGTCAATGCCATACCGGGTATTCTCCTGATCGGCATCATCTTCGGTGGCGTCCGCTCCGGTGTTTTCACCGCCTCGGAAAGCTCCTGCATCGCGGCGGTCTATGCTTTGCTGGTGACAACCCTTGCCTATCGCACCATGCACTGGGCCGAATTCGTTGCAGCCACAAAAGCTGCCGTCCGGACAACCGCCATGGTCTTGCTGGTTATCGGCTGTGCCGCATCTTTCGGCTGGCTTCTGGCGTTTCTGCGCATCCCTGCAGAACTCGTCGCGATGATGAAAGACCTCTCCAGTAACCCGATTGTCATCCTGCTGCTGATCAACCTGCTTCTGCTGATGCTCGGTACCTTTATGGACATGTCACCGCTGATCGTGATCACCACACCGATCTTCTTGCCTGTGGCGACCGCCTTTGGAATTGATCCGGTTCACTTCGGTGTCATTCTGGTACTCAATCTGGGAATCGGGTTATGTACGCCCCCGGTCGGCACCATCCTCTTCGTCGGCTGTGCCGTTGGCCGCATTACCGTATGGCAAGCCATTCGCACCATTTGGCCATTTTACGGTGCGGCCTTCGCGACCCTCATGCTGGTAACCTACATACCCTCCCTGTCCCTGTGGCTACCTTCCCTATTCCACTAAGCCCGGCTCAACCGACAAAGCAGAATTGATGGAGATGCCAATGCTCAAATCATTTCCGGAAACACCCGCTGATCCCGGGGTGACCCGCCAGGTCCTCTCGGACAGCCCGGAACTCATGGTCGTCGCATTCCGCTTCAAGGAAGACGGTGCCGAGGGCAAGCTGCATAATCATCCGCATGTGCAATCAACTTACGTGGAAAGCGGCCGCTTCCGCTTCACTGTCGACGGACAATCCTTTGAGGTTGCTCCCGGTGACAGTTTTGTTATTCCCTCCGGGGCACAACACGGATGCCTGTGCCTCGCGCCGGGAACCTTGATTGACACCTTCACGCCGCGCCGCGACGACTTTCTTTGATCCCCTTCCAAAGGACACTCCAAATGCTGACAGTAGAAACCCGTTACGCAATCGACCCGGAAACCGCAAAAGGTCTCGATACCGAAGGGCTCCGGTCACATTTCCATGCAGATGGCCTTTTCGTCGAAGGGGAAATCCGTTTGGTCTACTCTCATTACGACCGGCTGGTTCTCGGCGGCGCTGTTCCCGGAAAAGGCGCGCTAACCCTCGATCACGTCCATGAATGCGGCACACCGTCCATTCTCGACCGCCGCGAAATGGGTATCCTTAACATTGGCGACACAGGAACCGTCACCGTTGGCGGCACGGATTACACAGTCAACAAGGGCGATGTCCTTTACATCGGCATGGGATCAGGTTCTGTAACCTTCTCCGGCAACGGCCGCTTTTACGTCCTGTCCGCGCCCGCACACCGGGCCTGCCCGACCAAGCTGATCACAGTGGCTGACGCCCGTCGCGTCGAAATGGGGTCCGCTGAAACATCCAACGAACGCGTCATCCTGCAGTTCTTGCATCCGGAAGTCGCCGAGAGCTGCCAGCTCCTGATGGGCTACACGCAGTTCGCGCCCGGTTCTGTCTGGAACACCATGCCGGCTCACCTGCACGACCGCCGCATGGAAGCATATCTGTATTTCGAGCTCGGCGAAGAACAGCGCGTCTTCCACTTCATGGGCAAGCCTGACCAGACCCGTCACATCGTGATGGCCAACGAGGAAATCGTCATTTCCCCCCCCTGGTCCATTCATTGCGGTGCAGGCACCGGTGCCTATACCTTCTGCTGGGCAATGGCTGGTGACAACGTCGACTTTACCGACATGGACATGGTTGCCATGGGGGATCTCCGGTGAACCCATTTTCTCTCGAAGGCAAAACAGCTCTGGTCACCGGTGCCAACACGGGCATCGGGCAGGCCATTGCCATCGCTATGGGTAACGCCGGAGCAAACGTGCTCTGCGCGGCCCGCCGCGATTGCGATGAAACCCTGTCACAGCTCAAAAAGGGCAGTTTTGTCCATCTGGACTTTGCCGACCCAATGGCCGCGACCTCCCTCTTTGACACGCAGGCAGTCGATATTCTGGTCAACAATGCCGGGATCATCCGCCGTGCCGATGCCGTCGACTTCACCGAAGCCGACTGGGACGATGTTGTCGATGTCAACATGAAGGCCGTGTTCTTCACCTGCCAGGCTTTCGGCAAGGCCGTGCTCAGCCGTGGCGGCGAAGGCAAGATCGTCAACATCGCTTCGCTGTTGTCGTTCCAGGGCGGCATCCGCGTCCCCTCCTATACCGCATCCAAACATGGCGTTGCCGGCATCACCAAGCTGCTTGCCAACGAGTGGGCCGCCAAGGGCATTAATGTGAATGCCATTGCCCCGGGCTACATCGCCACCAACAACACAGAAGCGCTCCGCAACGACCCGGACCGCAACAAGGCCATCCTGGAACGCATCCCGGCGGGACGTTGGGGCGATGCGTCCGATATTGGCGAGACGGCTGTATTCCTCGCCTCTCCGGCGGCGAAATACATCCACGGTGCGGTTCTGAACGTCGATGGAGGCTGGCTTGCCCGCTGAGTTGCAACGTCCTGAACGTAAAAAATCCAAACAGGCCAAACCCGGGATTATTCATCTCGGGCTCGGCGCTTTCTTCCGCGCCCACGGCGCAATCTACATTGAGGAAGCCGTGGAAGCTTCAGGCGGGGACTGGGGCATCATCGGAGTCAGCCTGCAAAGCCCGCGCATGCGCGATCAGCTCGCACCGCAAGATTTTGTCTACACCGCGCAGGAGCTCGGCCCCGAAGGAGAGGTCCTTCGCCAGGTCGAAATCATCAACGACGTTCTGGTCGCGCACGAAGACCCGCAAGCGGTTCTGGATGCTATGGCCGATGAAGCCATTCGCATCGTCAGCCTGACGATAACGGAGAAAGGCTATTGCCACGATCCGGCGACCGGCCGCCTGAACACCACCCATCCCGATATCCTGCATGACCTTGAGAACGCCCTGCCGCTCACGGCACCCGGATTTCTGGTTCGGGCATTGCAGCAACGCAAAGCGGCCGGACTGCCGCCGTTCACGGTTCTGACTTGCGACAACCTGCCCGAGAACGGCAAGCTGGTGCGCGGCATCGTTCTCGAATTTGCCGGGATGGTAGATCCTGAGCTGGCAAGATGGATCGAGGAAGACGGCCGCTTCCCCTCCACAATGGTGGATCGCATTGTCCCGGCAACCAAGCTGGAAGACATTGAAGCACTTGCCGAAAAGACCGGTTTTCTCGACGCCGCTCCGGTTCTTCACGAGCCCTTCCGCCAATGGGTTGTCGAAGACGCCTTCGTCGAGGCCTATGGCGACAACGCCCGTCCGGATCTGGGCAAGGTTGGCGTCGAACTCGTCGATGACGTTACGCCTTACGAGCATATGAAGCTCCGGATGCTGAACTGCACCCATTCATCGCTCGCGTATCTTGGTTATCTGGCAGGGTATGAAACTATATCCGAGACCGTGGCGGACCCTGTTTTCGCCGAATTTGTAAAAGCACTGTGGCGCCAGGAAATCATGCCGTCCTTCACTCCTCCTCCGGGTGTGGACCTTGCGGCTTATGCGGATGCCTTGTTTGACCGCTACGCCAATCCGGCCATCAGGCACAGAACCTGGCAGATCGCCATGGATGGCAGCCAGAAACTACCCCAGCGCATCCTCGGCACAATCCGTGACAATCTGGCGGTTCGCCGCGATTGCCTTGGACTAACGACCGCGGTTGCCGCATGGATGATCTATGTCGGCGGTGTCGACCTTTCCGGTGACCCCATCGATGTCCGCGATCCGTTGGCGGAGAAACTTCGCGCCCTGTCGGACGCAGCCGAAACACCGGGCGACAAGGTCAGAGCTCTTTTATCCGTCGATCAGATTTTCGATCCGGAGCTGGCCCCGGCACTCCGGCTGCACGTCGAATCCGCCTATATCCTTCTCCAGAGCGATGGCGTCAGGCAGGTTCTGGAGCACATGTCATGAAGGAAGGTTGGCGCTGGTATGGGGCTCTCGACAAAATCAGTCTAGCCGAGATCGCCCAGACCGGAGCGAGTGAGATCATCACCGCCCAGCATGAAATTCCATATGGTGAAATCTGGCCGCGCGAGACAATCGCCACGACCAGACAGCAGCTAGCGGCAGCAGGCTTCAACTGGACAATTGTCGAAAGCCTTCCGATCCATGAGAGGATCAAACGCGGCGACGGCGACCTGACGGAGTTGTTTGCAAACTATCGTCAATCCATGGCGAACCTGGCGGCCGAAGGCATTGAAGTCATCTGCTACAACTTCATGCCTCTGCTGGATTGGACACGCACAGATCTCGCCTCCCCGGTTTCCCGGGGCGGAACCTGCCTGCGTTTTTCGGCCACCAAAATGGCAGCGCTGGAACTTTTCATGGTTGAGCGCGACGGCGCCGGGAATGATTATTCCGCTGATGTGATCGCCGCCGCCAAAACGTGGTTCGAAACATCCACACAGGCCGACCGGGACGAGCTGATCCACGCCGTCATGGCAGGCTTGCCGGGCGCTTACGACCGGTATGACGCGGCAGGTCTCCGGGAGGCCCTGAAAGCGTATCATGGTATTGACCGCGACGCGCTGCGTGCGAACTACAAGCGGTTCCTCGACGAGGTCATCCCGGCAGCAGCAGAGCTTGGCTTGCGGTTCGGCGTTCATCCTGACGACCCGCCCCGCGATATACTTGGCTTGCCGCGCATCGTCTCCAACGCGGAAGACATCGCCTGGATCCTTGGTGCCCATGAGAGCCCTGCAAATGGCCTGACGCTTTGTGCAGGTTCGCTTGGCGCCAACCCGGCAAATGATGTTCCGGCCATCGCACGGCGCTTCGCTGACAAGATCCATTTCGCTCATCTCAGAAATGTCTCGAAAGATCCGGATGGTTCTTTCGAAGAAGCGGCCCATTTGGCCGGCGATACCAACATGGTGGACCTCGTGTCTGCTCTTCTTGCCGAAGAAGACAGACGCAAGGCCGAAGGGCGGGAAGATGCCGATATAACCTTCCGCCCGGATCATGGCCATGATCTACTGAACGACAGGGATCGTGCGGCACACCCTGGCTATCCATTGATTGGCCGTATGCGCGGCCTTGCCGAGTTACGTGGTGTGATCGCGGCTTTATCCTAATTTGTTCAAGGCAGACAGAATATGCCCCAACCCATTGTTCTTCATCCGTCAGACACAGTTGCAATCCTCCCGGAACGGGTTGGTAAGGGCAGCGATCCACTTGAAACCGGCAATCCGTTGCCCCTCTCTGTGTCCGGGGGACATAAGATTGCCCGAACTGCTCATGCCAAGGGCGACCGGATTATCAAGTTCGGTCAGATCATCGGCAATGCAACGGCAGACATTCAGCCGGGTGATCACGTTCATACGCACAACTGCGCCTTTTCCGATCACAATCAGGACTATGCCATCGGAGCCGACCTTGAGCTGGCAAAAAAGGCCATCCCAAACGTCGAACCGCGTAGTTTTCAGGGGTACCGGCGCCCGAATGGCCAGGTCGGCACCCGCAATTACATCGCACTCTGCGCCACGGTGAACTGTTCAGCCACGGTCATCCGGAAAGCGGCCTTCGAGCTGGAAGCCTCGGGCGCCCTCGATGCCTATCCCAACGTCGACGGCATCACCGCATTCGCCCATGGCACGGGCTGCGGCATGGACAGCGAGGGCCTGGGCTTCAAACTGCTGCGGAGAGTTCTGTGGGGCCACGCCACCCATCCGAATGTCGGGGCAGCCATCTTCGTTGGCCTTGGCTGCGAAGTGATGCAGGTCGCCCGGATGAAATCCGTGTTTGGAGACACGATGGCAGACCGCTTCCATGGACTGACAATCCAGGATACGGGCGGCACCCGCGCAACCATCGACGCCATCAAGAGCAAGGTTCTGGCGCTTCTGCCCGAGGTCAACAACATCGAGCGGACCACCTGCCCCGCATCGGAGCTCAAGGTCGCACTGCAATGCGGCGGCTCCGATGGTTATTCCGGCATCACCGCCAACCCCGCTCTTGGCGTTGCCTCTGACATTTTGGTTGGCCTGGGTGCAACGGCGATCCTTTCGGAAACACCCGAAATCTATGGCGCGGAACAACTGCTGCTGCGCCGTGCCGTCAACAATGATGTGGCAGAGAAACTGATCTCCCAAATCCGCTGGTGGGAAAACTACACCCGGATGAACAACGGCAGCATGGACAACAACCCGAGCCCCGGCAACAAGGCCGGCGGGCTGACAACCATCCTGGAAAAATCCCTTGGCGCGGCGGCCAAAGGCGGCTCAACTCCGTTGACCGCGGTTTACGACTATGCGGAACAGGTCACCGAACCGGGTTTCGTCTTCATGGATACTCCAGGTTATGATCCCGTCGCCGCGACAGGACAGTTGGCGGGCGGCGCGCAAGTTCTTGTCTTCACGACCGGGCGCGGATCGGCCTTTGGCTCCAAACCTGCCCCGACCATCAAGCTGGCCACCAATGAGAGCCTCTTCCATTCCATGCCGGACGATATGGATCTGAACTGCGGTGATATCCTCACCAAGGGCCTGTCTCTGGCGGATAAAGGCCAGGAGATCGTGGAGCATATCCTTAAGGTCGCATCCGGAACGCCCAGCAAATCGGAAAGCCTGGGTCTGGGCGATAACGAATTCGTCCCCTGGCAGGTCGGCGCCGTCATGTAGGCGGGCCAACCGCAACAGACAAAGGCCGCACCTCACCACCTATAATTGCAGCAAAAGCGGCACCTGCTGATTTTTTGTCCAATAATTCAAAAAATCAGCAGGTCAAGCGCTCTGCCAATATTGTGGGCCTGCCCTGATTATGGTCAACTCTCCGAGTAAACCACAATATTTTCAGGGGGCCGCAATGGCACTAGCAAAACCGATTTCATGGTCCCGGCGGGTTTTCCTGACCGCTGCCCTGGCCGTAACAACCACCCTTTCCGTTGGCATCCCCACAGCCTTCGCCAAAGAAAAACCGATCAAGGTCGCAGCGATCTACACCGTTCCGGTGGAGCAGCAGTGGGTCAGCCGCATCAACAAGGCCCTGAAAGCCGCCGAAGCACGCGGCGACATCACCTACACATTCTCCGAGAATGTCGCCAATACCGACTACGAGCGCGTCATGCGGGAATATGCCGAACAGGGCATGGACCTCATCGTCGGCGAAGCCTTTGCCGTTGAGCGGGCCGCCCGCAAAGTCGCTGCCGAATACCCCGACACCGCATTCCTGATGGGGTCGTCCTTCGGTCCATCAAAGCCGAATTTTTCCGTCTTCGACAACTTCATTCATGAACCCAGCTATCTGACCGGCATGATCGCCGGGGCAACCACCAAGTCGAATGTCATTGGCATGGTCGGCGGTTACGCTATCCCGGAAGTCAACCGCCTGATGAATGCCTTCATGGAAGGCGCTCTGGCGGTCAACCCGGACACCAAGTTCCTCGTCACCTTCATCAACTCCTGGTACGATCCGCCCAAGGCCAAGGAAGCCGCCTTTGCGATGATCGACAAGGGTGCCGACATTCTTTATGCCGAGCGCTTCGGCGTCTCTGACGCAGCCAAGGAAAAAGGCATTCTCGCCATCGGCAACGTCATCGACACCGCCGCTGACTATCCGGACACCATTTTGGCCTCCGCTCTGTGGCACATGGAACCGACCGTCGACAAAGCAATCGACGCCGTTCTGGCTGGAACGTTCGAACCAGCGGATTACGGCCCTTACAGCTTCATGTCCTATGGCGGTGGCAGCTTTGTCGCCGACGAAAAGCTGGCGTCTCCTGAAGCCCTCGCCGCCGCGAAGGAAAAGGAGCAGGAAATCCTCGACGGGCTATTCCGGGTCAATGTCAACGACACCGAGCCTAAGTCCACGATGTAAGGACTGTGGAGTGGCGGTCCCGGGACCATCCCTGGGACCGTCCATCTCTTGATTGTCATTCCGGCAAAGGCAGGGATCCAGTAAACGCGGGCGGCAGCGGATCAGCCGCCCCCGCCTGAAAAAACTGGATCCCGGTCTTAAACGCAACCCGAGCCAGGATGACAAACAAGGGCAAGGTTCACCACGAACCAGACTCTCGAACAATCTCACCCAGGGAGCGCTGTCATGAGCAGCACATCAGATGCCCCGGTCGTCTTGAAGTTAGAGGACATCACCAAACGATTTGGCGCCCTGACAGCCAACGGCGATGTCTCCCTGTCTTTGCGCAAGGGAGAGATACTGGCGCTCCTGGGCGAGAATGGTGCCGGCAAGACCACCTTAATGAACATTCTCTTCGGCCATTATGTTGCCGACGAAGGCACCGTGGAGGTAGCCGATGGCAACGGCAGCCTCTTTGAACTCGAGCCCGGCTCCCCCCATGCTGCCCTGAACGCCGGGATCGGCATGGTGCATCAGCATTTCACCCTCGCGGAAAACCTCTCGGCCCTGGAAAACATACTCCTTGGAACGGAGCGTCTCACTGCCCTGAAATCGTCGCGCGCCACCGCCCGCAAGCGGCTTGACGACCTAATGGCCCGCTCAGGCCTCACCGTCGACCTCAATGCCAGGATCTCCGGCCTGTCGGTTGGTGAAAAGCAGCGCGTCGAAATTCTCAAGGCCCTTTACCGCAATGCCCGCGTGCTGGTGCTGGACGAACCGACGGCCGTGCTGACGCCGCAGGAATCGGACACGCTCTTCGCGACCTTGAAGAAACTTGCCGGAGACGGCCTCGCGATTATTTTCATCTCCCATAAGCTCGACGAGGTCATGGCGGCTTCTCAGCGGATCGCCGTCTTGCGCGGCGGCAGGCTGGTCGCGGACCTCGCGACACGCGACTGCGACAAACGGCAGCTGGCCGAACTCATGGTCGGCAAAAGCATTCCGGAAAGCACACGGGACGCGAAAGAGCCCGGCCCCGCTCTGTTGACGCTTTGCGCCGTCACAACCGGCTCGGGCCGCGACGCCCTGCATGCGGTCGACCTCACCCTGCTGTCGGGAGAAGTTCTCGGCATCGCCGGCGTTTCGGGAAATGGTCAGGGCACCCTTGCCAAGGTGATTTCCGGCCTTCAGTCCCCGGCCTCAGGCAGCATCAGCTTGAACGGCGAGCCGCTGACCCAGGCCAGCGCCCGCCAGATGATCGACACCGGCATCGCCCGGATTCCGGAGGACCGCCACAGGGACGGCATCGTCGGCCCCATGTCAGTCGCCGAAAACCTTGCCATCGAAACCATCCGCAAGCCGGAAAACCAGCGCTTCGGCTTTCTGCGGTTCGACGCCATAGCCACCCGCGCGCGCGCGGCGATCGCCGCTTATGACATTCGCTGTCAGGGCGAAAACGCTCCAGCCCGCCTGCTCTCGGGCGGAAACATTCAGAAGATCGTTCTGGCCCGCACACTCGACGCCAACCCGAGCGTGGTGCTCGCAGCGCAGCCCTCCCGCGGGCTCGATGTCGGCGCTACCGCCGATGTACACCGCCGCCTGCTCGAGGCCCGGGCCCGGGGCGCGGGCGTCATCCTGATATCGGAAGACCTGGACGAGCTCATGCGCCTGTCGGACCGTATTGCGGTGATTCACCGCGGCCACCTGTCGGAACCTGAAAAAACCGAAACACTCGACCGGGGAACCCTCGGCCTGCGCATGGCCGGACAATCGAAGGAGCAAGCGGCATGATCCGTTTCGAACCGCGCGAACCGGCTTCGCTGCCCCGCATGGTCCTGGTCACTGTTGCCGCAGCCCTTATCGCTCTGGCACTTGCGGCCATCCCGATCCTCTCAGCCGGATTATCGGTGTTCGAGGCCTATGGGCTGATGTTCACCGGCGCTTTCGGCTCAATGTTTGCCTTCACCGAAATGCTGACGCGTGCAGCTCCCTTGATTCTCACCGGCCTGGCCGCTGCGCTGGCCTTTCGCGCCAAGCTCTGGAACATTGGCGCAGAGGGTCAGCTCTATGCCGGAGCGCTTGCCGCCGTCGCGGTTGGCTCGGGCGTCATCGAGGCGCCATCCTTCATCTTGATCCCTCTGGTTATTGTCTGCGGCGCCCTCGCCGGTGGTCTGGTGATGCTCGGCCCGACACTTCTCAAGACTCGCCTTGGCGTCGACGAAGTGGTGACAACGCTGCTGCTGAACTTTGTCATCCTGCTCTTCGTCCAGATGATGCTCGAAGGCCCGATGAAGGACCCGATGGGCATGGGCTGGCCCCAGTCGGAACCAATGCTGGATGCTGCGGCCTTACCGAAGCTCATGGCCCGGTTTATGGACGATCATCCTGACGCGCGCATCATGTGTGATGTGGGACCGCGCGGCAGGGCTTTGGATCGTCTAAGTACGGGTGAAATCGACCTGGCAGTAAGTAGTTT
>JBNKOQ010000075.1:0-11153 GCA_050294735.1 Roseibium sp.
AGGAAATCGGAGCCAGCCTGCAATTCCCGCCCGAATTGATCCAGATCGAACGCTGAAGCCGGGGCGGCGAGGCTGCTCATCGCAACTGTCATCGCGGCGGCGGCAAACAGGCTGGATTGTTTGGCGAATTTCATGGTGCTCCTCCTTGCGTTCGAAGGAAGACTAGAAATTGGGGAGTGCCGGATCTGTAATTTACGTCACAAGATGTGTACCAGTCACCAGTTCGTCCACACGGCCTAGGGGCAACCGGTATTTCGTTTGTTCCGCAGACAATCTGGGTGGTGCGGGCGAAGCCACGGGAGTGAAACAGGCGTTATCTGTTGCTTTATGTCCTTACCGGGGCATCTGATCGCAAACTATCCCTTTGTGCTGGCCGTTTGCCTCCGGCCCGGATATACCCCGGCTCAATCACGATCGACAGCCGAGGAAATCATGCAGACCGTCAGGGTTCGGATCACAGCCGAAGAGCTCGAAGCAAAACGCATTGCGGATGTGCTGGAACGCGCGTTTGAGGACGACGGCAATCCGGTTGCCATCTATGAAGACTCTCCGGATGGCAAAGTCTGGTCTGCCGAAATTCTCCTGTTCGGCATGGAGCCGGAGGAGGCAATCAGCCTCGTCCGCGACCGTGTCGGCTCGGACGCTTTCGCAGCTCCGCTTGAAGCTGACATTCTGCCGGACGTCAATTGGGTCGCAAAAAGCCTGGAAGGCTTGAAGCCGGTGCGGGCCCGCCGCTTCTTTGTCCACGGTGGCCATGACAGGGAGAAGGTGCCGGGCGGTGCCATCGGTCTGGAAATTGAGGCAGCGCTGGCGTTCGGTACCGGCCACCACGGCACGACCGCGGGCTGCCTTGAGGAGATCGACCGGCTGTTTTCCAGGGGGGAGTATTACCGTGTTCTGGATCTGGGTACCGGGACGGGAGTTTTGGCAATCGCAATTGCGCGTTTGGCGCGCCAGCATGTTCTGGCAACGGACATCGATCCTGTCGCGACCCAAACGGCGGCTGAAAATGCCGTGTTGAACGGCGTCGCCCCCCTTATCAGCACCTTTACGGCCAACGGCATGGAAGACCGGCGTTTCGGCGAGTTCGGGCCTTTCGATCTGGTTGTCGCCAATATTCTGGCAAAACCCTTGATGAAAATGGCCAAGTCGATTGCCGCGCGGATGTCTCCGACGGCGACACTTGTCCTGTCCGGGCTCCGGGTCGAGGACGGTCCGCGTATCCTGTTTGCCTATGGCTGTCAGGGGTTCCACCTGTCGCGCCGGGGTGAAAAGGATGGCTGGTTGACCCTGACGCTTGTTCGCGGCCGCCAGGAAGCCTGAGCGGAGCATCGTTTTGGCCATGCGTACATAAAAAGAGCGCGGTGGAGTGATCCGCCGCGCTTCTTTTTGTGTTCGAAGAATGTCTTTCTTAGAAGATCATACCTGCGGTGCCTTCACGCTCCAGCTCGCGGCGATCAATGCCGTGGCTTGCGAGGGTCGCGTCGTCGAGCGACAGAAGGTATCCGTTTACATAACGGCGTGCCTGCTTTTCGCGGGCTTCAACCATCCGGTCGAAAGCGCGGCGTATGAAGCCGCCATGAGTGCGGTTTGTGCCGCCGATAGTTGTCGTTGCAATGGCCATGGGTCTCTCCATGCTTGAGTGGAAGGCGCGTCCCTTGCCGGGCTTCTGCCTATTTCTTTGTCGCGGTTAAGATGAGGTCATTTGGAGCAATCCACCAGAGCTGATGTTGCATGACAGGCCTGCATTTTTCGCATGTGCGAGATGAATGGTGCGGTGCGGCGTGTTTGGCGGAGCCGCAATCGCCGGTGAGGTATTGCCAACCTGCGGCGGAGGAAGTACATATTCGGCGAACATCAAGAGTTGGGATGACGCCCAACGCCAACCTGCCGCTCCGGGCAAGGTGGTGCTCCTGTAAGGGAGGATGTGGCCTGACCGGCAAATATTCGGATCCAGCCACTGGCGTCAGTCCCGTCACGAGAGGATTGTCGCGAAAATGCCGATAAAGATACCGGATGACCTGCCTGCACGCCGTACGCTCGAAGCGGAAGGCGTCATGGTCATGGACGAAACTGATGCTGTACGTCAGGACATTCGCCCGTTGCGGATCGGCTTGCTCAATCTTATGCCCAACAAGGTGGCAACCGAAGTCCAGTTCGCCAGATTGCTGGGGGCCACACCGCTTCAGGTCGAGCTGACGCTGGTGCGCATCACCAACCATGTTGCGCGCAACACGTCGGCCGAGCATCTGGAATCCTTCTACCGGCCCTGGGCTGATGTCGAAGGTGAACGGTTTGACGGTTTCCTGATCACCGGCGCGCCTGTCGAGCGGCTTCCCTTCGAGGAAGTCACTTACTGGGATGAGCTGAAACGGATTTTCGATTGGACGCAGACCCACGTTCACCGGACATTCAACATCTGCTGGGGGGCGCAGGCCGCCATCCACTATTTCCACGGTATGCCCAAGTATGAGCTGCCGGAGAAAGCCTTTGGCGTTTACCGGCACCGGAACTGCGTGGCCGCTTCACCTTATTTGAGGGGGCTTTCGGACGATTTCAGCATTCCCGTGTCGAGATGGACGGAAGTTCGTAAAAGCGACATTCCCGCGGACAGCGGCCTGGTGGTTCTGGCAGAAAGCGACGAAGCGGGTCTGTGCCTGCTGGATGATCCCAAGCACCGGTCGCTGCATATGTTCAACCACATTGAATATGACACCACCACTTTGGCGGAGGAATATCAAAGGGATCGGGAAAAGGCGGGTGACACATCGACACCGGAGAACTATTTCACCAACGACAATGCCAACAGCCCGGTGGAGAACCGCTGGCGTAGCCATGCGCATTTGCTGTTCGGGAACTGGATCAACGAGATCTATCAGACAACGCCTTTCGACATTTCCAAGATTGGAAGTGAGTCCAAGTAGCGGGACCAGTGCCCTCTGAAATCTTGCCGCCTGTGGATGATTTCCGGCTTGATTGACGTGCGCGATGATCCTAGCTTCGGCTCATGTTTCAGACATTCGATGATCTTAGTGATCCCTCCTGTGGGGCGCCGCATGCAGCGCTTCTCAGGGCCGAGCTCAAACGGCTTGCTCTCGATGGCTTCCTGGTGCCGCGCGCCGATGCGCATCAGGGAGAATACGTGCCCGCAAGCGAAGGGCGCCTGCAGTGGCTGACCGGATTTTCCGGTTCGGCCGGCATGGCGGCTGTACTGGGGGATGAAGCCGCTATTTTCATCGATGGGCGATACACCATTCAGGTTCGCGATCAGGTGGACATGGCTGTGTTTCCGGCTCAGCACCTGATCGAAGCCCCGGTCACCGGCTGGCTGGCCGAGCGGCTGAAGCCGGGGCAGAAGCTTGGCTACGACGCGATGCTTCACACGGTGCGCGAAGTCCGGCGGCTGAAAGCAGTCTGTGACAAGGCTGGCGCGGAGCTTGTCGCACTCGAGGACAATCCTGTCGATGCGGTCTGGGAAGGGCGCCCGGATGCGCCGCTTGGTGCGGTCTCTTTGCATGGCGACAAACTGGCGGGGCGGTCGGCTTCCAGTAAAATCGCTGAAATACAGGAGGCTGTTGCCGCCAAAGAAGCGGATGTCTGCGTGCTGACCCAGCCCGATTCCATAGCATGGCTGTTCAATATTCGTGGCTCGGACGTGCCCTATACGCCGCTGCCGCTGTCGTTCGCGGCAGTTCCCGCCGTGGGCAAGCCGCAACTCTTCATTGACGGCAGAAAGCTGTCGAATTCGGTTCGCAGTGTTCTGCAGGAGCTGGCGGATATTTCGGAGCCTGCGGACTTCAAACCGAAACTGGCCGCATTTGGGGCTGCCGGGTCCAAGGTCATGATCGACCCGGCTTTGGCAGGGCAGGGCATTGCCGATACCATTGTTGCCGCAGGCGGGACGCTGATTGAGGCCTCCGATCCGGTGCTTTTGCCCAAGGCCGTGAAAAACGCCGTGGAGATCGAAGGCGCGCGGGCCGCGCATCTGCGGGATGCGGCTGCCTACGCGCGGTTCCTCTGCTGGTTCGACGAAGTGGCCCCATCCGGGGAGCTCGACGAGATTGGCGCGGCGGAAAAGCTGGAGCAATTCCGCGCGGAAACCGGCGTTCTCAAGGATCTTTCATTCGACACGATTTCGGGTGCCGGATCCAATGGCGCGATTTGCCACTACCGGGTCAGCCGCAAAAGCAATTTGATGATTCCAGTCGGCAAGCCCTTTCTGATCGATAGCGGCGCGCAATACGAGGATGGCACGACAGATATCACGCGGACGCTGGCTGTTGGCGAGCCGACCGCCGAGATGAAGCGGCACTTCACCCTTGTGCTGAAAGGGCATATCGCCATTTCAAGTGCGCGCTTCCCGGTGGGGACGACAGGTGCCCAGCTCGACACGCTGGCGAGAATCGCGCTTTGGAACGCGGGGCTGGATTTTGATCACGGAACCGGTCACGGCGTCGGATCGTATCTGTCCGTCCACGAAGGCCCGCAGAGAATTTCAAAGGCCGGGACGGTTCCCTTGAAGCCGGGGATGATCCTGTCCAACGAACCGGGCTACTATCCGGCTGGCGAATATGGCATCCGTCTGGAAAATCTGGAACTCGTCAGCGAAGCTGCGCCGATTGATGGTGGTGACCAGCCCATGATGGGATTTGAAACCCTGACCCTGGCGCCTTTCGATGTGCGTTTGGTCGAAAAGAGCTTGTTGACGCATGGGGAGGTTCAGTGGCTTAATACCTACCACCAGAGGGTGTTGGATCAGCTGTCTCCCGTGCTTGACGACAAAACGCTGACCTGGCTGGACGAGGTGACCGCTCCGATCTGATAATCACTCTGCTGCATTTTTAATTCTCAACATTGGGGGCAATGTTGCGAGCCGCAGATATACTCAAAACCCCGATCTGGGCGGCGGAACTGGCGAGTGGAGCCAAGTCATTTGCCGACAACCCTCTGATCGGCAGCCGCCGTCTGAACCAGCATGGCCTGCACAAAAAGCGGGTGATGCTGGCTCAGTCAATGGCGGATTCCAGACGCCGCCGGCTGTCGCACCTTGTCAGTGCGGAAAATGCGGCAGACTATGCCCGCGATGGCTTTGTCATCTGCCGAGATGTTCTGCCGCCGGAGGCTTTTGCGCGATTGCGGCGGGAGGTGGAAGACAATGCGTTTTCTGCCCAGGAGATGCTCCAAGGGCACACGGTTACCCGCTTCACCCCGATCCGTCGCCAAATGCTGCGTGAGTTGCCTGAGTTAGGGGCTCTGGTGACCGGCAAACTTTTTCAAGGGTTGCTCCGCTATGTCGGGTCTTGGAACGCGGACCCAATTACCTTCATCCATACGGTTTTCGCGGATCCTGATCGCGGTGAGCAGGACCCTCAAACAGCTTTTCATTCCGATACGTTTCATCCTACGGCGAAGTGCTGGTATTTTCTGTCAGACGTCGAGCTGGATAGTGGCCCGTTCAATTATGTGCCGGGCTCCCACCGGATGACGCCGGAGAGGATTGCCTGGGAACATGCGCAGGCCATCAAGGCCTCATCTTCCGAGGGGCGCACCATGCATTCGCTGGGGTCATTCAGAATTTCCGCCGCAGAGCTGAAAGACCTCGGTTACCGGGAACCGGTTGCCGTGACGGTTCCAGCCAATACACTCGTGGTCGCCGATACGCATGGGTTTCATGCCCGCGGTATCAGCACCAAGCAGACGGTACGCCTTGGCGTTTATGGCTCGCTCCGGCGCAATCCGTTCCTGCCGTGGACGGGACTGGATCCGTTCTCGCTGCCGGGTATCCGCTGGCGTCAGGCGGAATTGCATGATGCCATCAACAACTGGAAAATGCGGACCGGGAGACCGACGGGGCAACCGGGTGTCGGCGAGGTGAAACCTCTCGATTGGCCGCAGCGCTGGCAGTAACTCCGGTGTGTGTGACCGCTTCGATTGCCGAGGTTAAAGGTGGGCTTCCTTGCTTTCTCGGATCAGCGCTCTGTTGAAGTAACGCAGGGCCCGCACATGACGCGCCACTCCGATAATGCTGCTGGTGTCGTTGTCATCGACCACCGGCAAACTGGCATCCCCGCTTTCATCGAACGCCCTCAGCGCATTCTCCAGTGAATCTCCGGCGTGCAGGCAGATGCCATCAGTGTCCGGATTGAATTTGCGGTCCTCTTCAGCGTCGGGCGGCGGGTCCATGAATTCGCGAACCTTGGTGCGTTTGCGGAGATAGGCATGCGTGCCTTCGTGCAGGCTGACACCACGCATGCTCAGCTGCCAATGGAAATAGGATTTGCCATGGATGGCATGGGTGATGCCGGTGGCGATGGAAACGGTCAGCAGCAGTGCGATTGACAGCGCATAGCCACCGGTCAGCTCGAAAACGATCATCATGGTGGACACAGGCGCGCCGAGAACGGCAGAGGCAACGGCTCCCATTCCCAGGATGGAATAGAGGCCTTCGCTGGAGGCCATTTCCGGAAACACTGATGCGGCTATGAGGCCAAAAGCGCCGCCGGTCATGGCTCCAAGGTAAAGCGCCGGCGAAAAGATCCCGCCGCCAAAGCGCGAGGCCAGGGTGATGGCTGTGGCGGCGGTTTTCGCCACCAGTAGCGACAAGAGCACTGTAATTGGGAGCTGATCGTTCAGCGCTGCGTCCGTTGCCTCGTATCCGACCCCGAGAACTGCCGGAAAGGCAAGCGCGATCAGTCCAACGACAAAGCCGCCAATCACCGGCCGGGACCACAGGGGGATGGTGATGTTGCGGGCAACCCAATCCGTTCCGATGAGCGCAAACTGGAAAATGACCGCAACGGCGGCGCAAGTGACGCCCAGCAGGGCAAAGGCCGGAAACTCCCAATAAGAGGTGATCTGATGCGCGGGAATGATGAAGGCGGCCACGTTGCCAAACCACAGCCGTGAAAAGATGGTTCCGGTAACGGCGGAGATTGCAATCGGCGAAATGGAGGAGAGAGCGTAATGCCCGAGAACGACTTCATGCGCGAACAGAACACCGGCGATTGGCGCATTGAAGGAGGCGGAGACGGCGCTGGCCACGCCGCAGGCCAGCAGGATCCGTCTCGAGGAATCCGGCAGCTGAAAGTAGCGGCTGAAGGCAGCGGCAATGGTTCCGCCGAGATGAACCATGGGGCCTTCGCGCCCGGCGCTGGCCCCGGTGCCAAGCGACAAAGCCGTGATCAGGATAGACGATATGCCGGGCCAGAACGGCAGGCTGTCGCCGTCTTTCGCCCGCGCCTCGATGACATCGGCCACGCTGTAGGTCCGCTGCATCGGCTGGATATGCTGCAGCAGGAGCCCGACAATGAGACCGCCCGCGGTTGTTGCTGCGACAAGGGCATAGGGGGGCATCGCTGCTGTTGCACTGACCACCCGCTCGGACATGGTGCCAAGCCAGGGTAGCTGAAAAAGGCCAATCGCCTCTCTGAACAGGATCGCTGCCCAGGACACGATTGCGCCGATCAGAACCGCGAGAAGCCATATCAACGGGCTTCTCTTTTGCAGGAACTCCCGCAAGTTCAGCCGAATGCCGGAAACAATTGCCTTCCAGCCGATTTTCAGCGGTTCGATCAGTCGGGATGAAAGGTCATCCTGGTCACGCATCTGGTCGCTCACCCGAAGCAATTACATCACCGGTCACTGTAGCGAATTTCAACTGCTTGCTGTCAAATTCAAACGGTCTTCCCGCTTCCTTGTCTTGAAAATCAAAATAATCTCCGGTTTTCCCTTGATTTTTTGAAGCGTCGGGTTCAGGAGGGGGCATCCTCCGATCCGGTAAGGCTCTTGTCGGTATGCTCGTTTTTTAACAGGGCGTTTCTGGCCAGGAGTTGCCGTTGCCACCTGCTGATCCTGAGTAAGTTGTGCCCATGTCTTCCGCTGAACACACAAGTACCGAAACCGCTCCGGAAACTGCCGCGCCAGCTGTTGCTGAGCCGCGCCTGTTTTCGCTTCCCACGCTTTGCCTTTTCGCCTTTCTGATTGGTATCGTTGCAGCGGCTGGAGCGGTTATCTTCCGCTATCTGATCTCGATCGTTCACAACTTCATGTTCTACGGAACATTTTCAACGGTCTACGACGCCAACCAGTTCGGTGAGCCAAGCCCATGGGGCTGGCTGGTGATTTTCGTGCCGGTAGTCGGTGGTCTGGTCGTGGTCTTCCTGGTCCGGACGTTTGCACCTGAAGCCAAGGGGCACGGCGTTCCGGAAGTGATCTATGCGATCTATCACAATAAGGGCGATGTTCGGGGCATCGTTGCTGTTGTGAAGTCCTTTGCCTCCGCGATTTCGATTGGCAGCGGTGCATCGGTCGGGCGTGAGGGGCCGATTATTCAGATCGGTGCGTCCTTCGGGTCGACGATTGCCCGTTTGTTCAATCTGGCGCGCTGGCAGAAGATAACGCTGCTTTCCGCGGGAGCAGGCGCGGGCATCGCCGCGACCTTCAACACGCCACTTGGCGGTGTGCTTTTCGCTGTCGAAATGCTGCTGCCGGAGGTGAGTAACCGTACGTTCCTGCCGGTGGTTGTCGCGACAGCTACAGCCACGTATGCGGGGCGCATCGCGTTCGGCCTGGATCCAGCCTTCATCGTTCCGATTGCACAAATGGAACCGGCGTCGGCCATCGATCCTGTGCAGCTTTGCTTCTTTGCCATCCTTGGCGTTCTGGCAGGCGTCGTCTCCTGGGCCTTCATCCGCACGCTGGCATGGTGCGAGGATATTTTCCCGGAATTGCCGGGAAATGAATACACCCAGAACATCATCGGCATGCTGATGATCGGCTGTCTCAGCTATGTGTTCCTGCTGATGACCGGTCACTACCATACCGCCGGTGTTGGCTATGCGACCATTCAGGACGTTCTGAATTCCACGCCCTATACGATTGTTCTGCTGTCGGCCTTGCTGATCGCCAAGATCCTGGCAACGTCGATCAGCCTTGGGTCCGGCGCATCGGGCGGTGTGTTCTCGCCGTCTTTGTTCATCGGCGTCACCCTGGGCGGGCTGGTCGGTGTTGTTGGCGGCTACTTCTTCCCGGACAACGGCTTCCTGCCGGTTGAGTTCGCGCTGGTGGGCATGGGGGCTGTGGTCGGCGGGGCCACAGGCGCCACGATGACCGCCATCGTGATGATTTTTGAGATGACGCGCGACTACAACGTCATCGTGCCGCTTGTTCTTGCTGTCGCTGTGTCAATTGGCGTCCGCCGCTGGCTCGTTCCGGACAACATCTACACGATCAAATTGCGGCATCGCGGCCGCCCGATCCCGACCAACCGTCACACCAACATGTATCTTGTCCGTCCGATCAAGGAAGTCATGGCCAAGAACTTCAAGGTTCTTCCGGTCGACATGCCGGTGCGGGATGCGCTGGCTGAAATCGGCTCTCAGGGCGATACCCATATCATCGCATCCGATGGGCCGCGGATTGCCGGGATCGTGCGGTTCGGTACGGTACCCTATCAGGCGGACAGGTCGGGCACCGAGACGTTGCGCGACCTGCTGTCCTCGGATTATGTGATTGCGCCCAAGACGAACATCATGAACTCGGTCATTTCAAGGATGAACCAGCGCGGCCGCAGTTACGCGATCATCGTCGATAACAATGGCGGTGTTCCGCGTCCCGATGATGTTGTCGGTGTGGTCGATTCCAAGGAAATCGCCGAAGAGGTTGTGGCGAACCACTACGGCTGATGTCTCGCATGGAGGCCCGGGCGCGGACTTATAAACACATAACCAGAGTCCGCAGTCCGTTCGCATCAATCAGGGGTCTTGTCGTCAGTTCCCGGCGCGGGATGGCGGTCAGGATGCGATCCCAAACTCCAGCGTGACACCATGGGGCAAACCGGTTGAAGGCATGGCTGCTTTGGAGAAAGCCCGGGTGAACTATTACCTGATGGGCTGTCTTATTCGGCTAAGATGGGTATGAAAAAGTCCAGAAACGCAGTCAGCTTTGCGGCCTTATGCTGCCGGTCCGGATAAACGGCAAACAACGTTTTTCTTGGCATGGAGAAGTCCGAAAGCACTTGAACGAGGCGGCCCGCTTCGATCTCGGGATCTGCAATGAAGCGCGGTAGGCGTGCGATCCCCATGCCAGCTTTCGCAGCCTCGCAGATAACCTCGGTATTGTCGGAGTGAACATTTCCCGAGACCGGGATCTCGAATGTTTCGTTGCCGCGCGAAAACACCCAAGATAGCGCGTTTTCGGGATGCTTGTAGAGCAAGCAGTTTTGCGCTTCCAGCTCTCGCGGATGGGTGACAGGACCGTTTCTGTGCAGATAATCCGGAGACACGCAGAGCACGCTCGCAAGCGTGCTAATCTTGCGCGCCACATAGCTGCCGGCGGAGATATGGCGCCCCGTGATCGCGACATCCAACCCCGCCGTTAGCAGATCAGGCACATCATCATTCAAGGACAGATTGATCGACAGGTTCGGGTATTGCCGTAAAAAAGCGGGGATCAGCGGGGCGACATACAGTTTGCCATAGGTCATGGGCGCGTGGACGTTGAGATGTCCTTGGGGAGACGCGTGATGGCTCTTGGCTGCGTCCACCGCGTTGGTCGCCGAGGCCATAGCGGACTGAGCGTGCAGCAGAAATTGTTCACCCGCTTCTGTCAGGGAAAGCGCCCGTGTGGTTCTGTGGATCAGCTTTACGGCCAACATGGCTTCAAGGCGGGTTACGCGCCGGCTGGCAGCCGAGGCTGTAATGTTCAGCCGCCTGGCCGCCTCGGCAAAGCTGCCTGTTCTGGCGACGGCCACAAAGGTTTCCATATCTGCGTAATTCATGCTGTGACGCGCTTTGACTTCTTTGCCACGATGGCGACTAGAGCGAGACCTATCAATGAAAAAAGCCCATATGCCTCAACCAGTGGCAGAACGGAGCCATGATAAGCGTTGCCAACCAGGATCGCCAAGGGGACAGACACAAAGGTTGTCAGGGCGCCAACCAGCGCGGCGCCTGTTCCGGCGGTTGCCCCCAGGGACCGCATCGCCATGGCGTTCAGATTGCTGACGAGTATGCCGAAGCAGAAACTCATCGCCATCAGATAGACGATCAGGATGGGCAGCGCCGGATCGCCCGGGACAATTGCCATCAGAGCTGCTAGGGCAGCGGACAGGCCGGATATGCAAACCAGCCCGGCCTTCACCAGGCGCTCCATGC
>JBNKOQ010000076.1:0-11039 GCA_050294735.1 Roseibium sp.
TGAACGCCCTCTTCCTGTACTTTGATGCGGCCCCTGCAGGCCTATGGCGCGACAAGATGCTTGCCGACGGCTCATTTGTCGACGAACCTGCCCCCGCGAGTTCATTCTATCACATCATTTGTGCGATTTCGGAACTTAACAGCTTCATACAAACGCTGGATTCGCCGGAACAGTGACCCGCGTGGCCCGGCGCGCCATTGAAGACTGTCGGACTTGTTCTACAAAATGTCTTTTGCGGGCTTTTCCGATCGCGGCTGACTTCCTATAGATGGCCGATCACACACGCAGAATGAGGATTGGCAATGTCACAGGTCCACATCATCGACGGCAAGGCAATAGCCGCCTCCGTTCGCGACGAGATTGCCAGCCGTGCAAAAACTCTTCTGGACACCAGCGGTGTTCGCCCCGGGCTTGCTGTGGTTCTGGTTGGTGAAGACCCTGCCAGCCAGGTTTATGTCCGGAACAAGGATGCAACCGCAGCGGCCTGCGGGTTTCATTCTGTAAAGCACGTCCTCGAAGCAGATACCTCTGAAGCAGACCTGCTTGCTGTGGTCGCTTCGCTGAACGAAGACCCTGCGATCCATGGCATTCTTGTACAGCTCCCCCTTCCCGCACATATCGATGAGAGCAAGGTTCTGCGGCTCATCAAACCGGAGAAGGACGTCGATGGGTTCCACCCGGTCAATGTCGGTCTGCTAACCTCCGGCGAGCTTGGCAGCGCGCTGGTCCCTTGCACACCAGCCGGGAGCCTTGTCCTGCTGAAACGGACGCTTGGCGATACCCTTTCGGGTAAAAACGCTGTGGTGGTCGGGCGCTCAAACATCGTCGGCAAACCAATGGCGAGCCTGCTTTTGCAGGAGAACTGCACGGTGACCATCGCCCATAGCCGCACGAAGAACCTCCCGGATGTCGTGCGGTCGGCGGATATAGTGGTGGCAGCTGTCGGGCGCCCTGAAATGATCAAAGGCGACTGGATCAAGGCGGGCGCAACGGTCATCGATGTGGGTATCAACCGCATTCCGGCTCCGGAGCGGGGTGAAGGCAAGACCCGGCTAGTGGGCGACGTCGCGTTCAGCGAGGCCCTCGATCACGCCGGAGCCATCACGCCAGTCCCCGGTGGGGTCGGCCCTATGACCATTGCAATGCTGATGGCGAATACGCTTACCGCGGCTCGGCGGCAGCTTGGCCTTGCAGAAGAAGATTCCCTTTTCTGATCCTCAAAAACCGGCCTGTCGGCGCCAGGTGTTGTGTTCCACTTTCGTCCGTGTTCTACAAAACATCAGGATCTCTTAACCAAAAGATCCTATGACTTTAACAGGGATGAAACGGTCGGCAGTTTGACAACGACGACCTGATCGCGGACCAGTGGTTTCATTTACTCCCTTTGGGAACCTAGTTGCCTGTCCGGATTCTCATCCAGACAGGCCTGATCGAACAGGCGGTAGTATGTGGTGAGTCAACCGTCTCAACAGCGCCAGGAAATTGCCTGTGCACCGTTGAACAAGACCGCTTCCATGACTGCTCGTGGAGGCGCAGGAAGGTTGTGCCTAAAACCATGTGTCAGAGCAGCCCTTTTGCTCACCGTTGCGATGGTTTCGATTTCGGTTCAGCCAACGCCAGCGTCCGCATTTGAACTGTTCGGTCTGAACATTTTCGGGTCGGAACCTGAACAAGGCGACCCAGTTCCAGACCCGCTGCCCTACGAAGCATCCCTCACCGTGGCGGGCGACCCTGACGGCCTTGCCACTGGACTGGAAAACACATCACTTCTTCTGACCCGCATGAAACGGCCGCCCTCCGGGGAAGCTGGGTTGATATCGCGCGGTCTAGCAGATCTGGACCGGCTTATCGCCAAGCTATACAGCAGCGGCTATTACGGTGGTACGGTCGATATCTCCTTCAACGGGAGGGCGCTCCAGAGCGCCCTGGAGACAGGTGACATTCCCGGAACACGTCCCGTGACGACGGTTATTTCCATCGACCCGGGCCCGCAATTCACATTTGGCCGCGTTGAAATCGACACGCAGGGCATCGGAGCGGACGCTCTTAGCCGATCCCCGGATATGTGGGGGCTGTCAAAGGGAGAGGCCGCAGGATCCGGCAAAATCCTGGAGGCTGAAAACCGTCTTGTCCGGATGCTGAGAAGCAGAGGCTATCCGAAGGCAAAGATCGGCGAACGTGTAATTGTGGCCGATCATGCGACAAAGCAACTGGATGTTCGAATCGCTGTCACCGCAGGCAAGCGGGCGCGGTTTGGGGCGGTTTCGGTTTCCGGAACCAAAATCACGGATCCTGACTTCGTCTCCCGGCAGGCCATGATTCCTGTTGGTGAGACCTACTCGCCGGAGGAATTAGAAAAGGCGCGCAAGCGTTTGAACGACCTAGGTATATTCTCCTCCGTCAGACTGGTGGAAGGCGATATCTCGGGACCGGACGGCGCACTTCCAATCACCATTGAAGTGAGTGAACGCAAGCAGCACGTCATTGGAGCGGGCGCATCATGGTCCAGCACGGAGGGTTTTGGCGTTGAAGCCTATTGGCGCAAACGCAATCTTTTCGGACGCGGTGAACAGTTGTCGGTCGAAGGTTCCGTCGGCCGGATCGGCAATGCCAATCCGAAGGATATGGAATATTCAGCGCGCGTCGCCTTCGAAAAACCCGGGGCTTTCGGACCTCTAACCAAGTTCACCACAAGCCTTGGTGCGAAGCAGGAAGCGCCTGATGCATATACCAGCCGGTCAATCACGCTCGATGGCTATCTGTCCAGGGAGTTCAGCGAAAAGCTGACCGGACGGGCCGGGGCGGAAATCTATTACGCCAATGAGGAAGACGTTTTCGGAACCGGAGACTATCTGCTTGCCGGTCTTCCCGCCGATGTCACCTATGACACGCGGGACGACAAGTTCAACCCGTCGAAGGGCATCTTCGCGGCTGCCTCGATCGAACCTGCCTACGATGCCCTGAACAGCAACGCCATGGTTTTCGTCAAGGCAACTGCATCGAGCTATATCGCCCTCGACGAGGCCAAACGGTTCATACTCGCGGGAAGGGTTTCTGCCGGAAGCATTTTCGCGCCATCCGTCCAGGACGTTCCGGCCAGCCGCCGCTTGATCGCTGGCGGGGGTGGGTCGATCCGCGGTTATGCCTACCGCAACGTCGGCCCACGCAAAAACGGTGAAATCACAGGCGGGCGTAGCCTGCTGGAACTCTCGGGTGAAGTGCGCATCAAGGCGACCGACACCATCGGCATTGTTGGCTTCATTGACGCCGGAAACGCCTATGAAAACAGCACTCCCGATTTTTCTGAATCTTTCAAGATCGGTGTTGGCGCAGGTGTGCGATACTTCACGCCAATCGGACCATTGCGAGTCGATGCGGCCATTCCTCTGGATCCAGACAAGGACGATCCGGATTTCGCATTATACGTTGGTCTCAGCCAGGCGTTCTAAACCCGGACGAACACTTTGAAACGACTTCTCTACGGGCTCTTGTGGCTGGTTATCGCGGTGGCCTCCCTGCCCATTCTGTTAGTAGCCGTGCTGCAAGTGCCGGCGGGGCGAAGCCTTGTGTCTGGCGTTGTCAGCTCCCTTGTCTCTTCGCCGGAGCGCAACGTCGAACTGACAGGGCTGTCCCTCGACTGGTCCCTGGACTTGGCTCTCTCCGGTCTGCGTCTGGCAGACCGGGATGGGATATGGCTCGAGGCAAGCGACATCCGGGTAGACTGGTCTCCCTCAAGGCTTTTCACTGGCAAAATCGACATCGACACCATCGCCGCCAGCCGCATAGCCGTTCTCCGCCAGCCTGTCCCGGCAGCTGCAACCGAAGCCGGAGACGAGGTAATCGACGAGGGCAGCGACGGCAGTTTCCCGATGCTCCCCGTTCGTCTGGGTGCCTTGCACCTGCCGGATATTGTGATCGGAGCTCCACTCGTTGGCGAAGAGTTCAGCTTGAGCGCGAACGGTTCGGCAGCCTTGAGTGATGCCCCAGCCAATATCGATGCGAAGCTGGATATCAACCGGACGGGAACAGGCGAAGGGACCATAACCGCCAAAGTGCATTTCGACCCGGACAACGAAACCCTGGCATTTGACCTCGCCGTTCACGAACCGCGCGGCGGTCTTGTCGCCCGGCTTATGGACGTTCAGAACCTGCCCGCTCTTGATCTTACCTTGACGGGCGATGGGCCCCTCAACAACTGGGCAGGCGATCTGGGGCTGGCTCTTGATGGGGAAAAAACCGTTACCGGCAGGGCAAAGCTTGCACAAAGCGGTGTCAATCGCCGCCTGGATTTCGATCTGGATGGGCTCCTCTCACCTCTCATGCCGGACGTTGCCGCAGCGTTTTTTATCGGCACGACGGATCTTACCGGCACAGCAACACTCGACGCCGGCTTCAAACCTGTTTCCGCGGATATCAAACTGGCAACCCGGACTTTGCAGTTCGCTGGCCAGGGATCATTCGACGTTGACACACAGAGGGTGGATGCAACGGCAGCGCTTAAAGTCAGTGCCGGCGACAATCATCTGATTGCACTGGAGCTGCCGGACCGCCGTCTTGCATTCGGGCCTCTATCCATAAACACCAGCGTGTCCGGCTCCTTGGATAATGCACGCTGGAACATGGATATGCTGGTGTCGCAACTCGCCACCCGGGAAGGAAGAACCGGAGAAACAAAGGTAAAGCTGTCCGGATCAGAGGCGAACTTGATTCCAGAGACCTTCGGTGGCGATTTTGCCTTGCAACTCGCTGTCAAGGACTTCAGTCCGACTGGCGAGAAGCTGACGGCTTTCTCCGGAAACTACGATCTTACCGCATCCGGCACCATTTCCGGGTCTGAAGAGCAGATTAGCCTGAGTACTGCACAACTGACCACTCCGGTCGCCGGCATTGATCTTGAGTCTGCCGTTCTTTCTCCCGAAAAAGCATCTGTCAGCGGCAAGGCCGGCATTGGCAACCTGGCAGCTTTTTCCCCTCTTGCCGGACGTGAATTGGATGGCTCGATCGCATTGACCTTCCAGGCCTCCGGCGATCCCGAGGACCAGACAGGAACAGTCAACCTATCAGCCAACAGCAGAAATCTGGTTCTCGGAATAGATCAGATAGACAGCCTCCTGACAGGGGTTACAACGCTCACTGCATCCGCCGACGTTCAGGGCCTTGACGCAATTCAGCTTACCGCGCTGACCCTCAAGGCCGAGGGAATTGATGCAACCGGCCATGCATCGATGGTAGATAAAGATCTCTCCGCCAATTTGTCCGGAACATTGCCTGCCCTGGCGTACCTTCACCCCGACGTCTCTGGTGCGGTCGCCTTTAAAATCGATGCATCAGGTCCTCTGGACGCCCCAAACGTCAAGGCAGAGGTAACCTCCGCCAGCATCTTTCTGGCAGGCACGCCACTGGATGATTTCCGCTTTGACGCGGACGTCACCGCATCGGCCACAGAACCAGAGGGCCGTATCGAGACATCCGGCTTGTTGAATGGAGCGCCGCTGTCGTTGACTGCGGACCTGTCCAGTGCGGATGGTCAGGCGACCATCGATAATCTGAACGCCGAAGTGGACGGTAACCGGATTACCGGAAAATTCCATCTGAGCGATCTTGCCCGGGCACCCGAAAGTCTCTCCGGCGACCTGACCATCGACGCCCCCACCTTGTCGGCTCTGTCACCGCTTGTCCTGCGGCCGATTGGCGGCAGCCTGCAAGGCAAGCTGACCGCTGTTGCCTCAAACGGCAGCACACAGACCGTGAGCCTTGAACTCAAAGGCAATTCACTTTCCGCAGATGGGCTGGAAATCGGAGAACTCACCGCCGATGCGGAGGTTGCGACACCGTTTCTGACCTCCCATGTCAACGGTAGCCTTCTGGCCTCGAAGATTCTGGCCGGTACGGCACCCATACACAGCCTGAAGCTGGATGCGGTCAACCAGGGAACTGAAACCGACTTCAAGACAGCCATCGTCCTCACAGACGGGACCTCCGATGGTTTGACCGCCAAAGGCCGCCTGCTGCAATTCGCCGACACTCTTCAGCTGAGCCTCAGCCGTCTTGACGGCAGCTATCAAGGACTGAAGACGTCGCTCAAGGAACCCGCCAGCCTGACATACGGAGATGCGGTTGCGCGTATAGAAAGCCTGACCCTGGCGCTTGGCTCCGGCGCGCTGTCCGTTTCCGGAACCGCAGGCGATCAGCTCGATATTACCGCGAAGCTGACCAGCGTTCCCCTGACACTTGCAAATGCCTTTGCACCGAAGGCCGGGGTTGGCGGCACGCTTTCCGGCACGGCAGCCCTGAAAGGCGCGTCCTCCGAGCCGGTTGCGAACTGGTCTTTGACAGCCAACAGCCTGACCGCCGCAGCCTTGTCTCAAAAAGGTCTCCCGACGCTGAACGTTGTCAGCACAGGTGAGTTTTCCGGCGGTCTCGTCGCTCAAAAGACAACCGTCAGCGGTCCGGACAACCTTAGCCTGACGAGCGCCGGAAAGATTGGCGTCGAGCGGCCTCAATCCTTGAACCTGACCCTGAACGGCGACCTTCCCCTAGCCTTCCTGCGCCGCCCGCTCACCGAGGCGGGCCTGCGGGCCCAAGGCGGCGTTGTGCTGTCCGGGACGGTCAGCGGAACCCTTGCGAACCCTGAGTACGCATTGAAGGCGACCCCGCGCGGCATCAGTATCACCGAGTTGAGCACAGCGCTGACACTTCAGGATGTCACCGGGTCCGTAGACGTCACACCTGCAGGCATTTCCCTGACCGCGCTCAACGGCAAGCTGGCAAGCGGCGGATCCGTGGCGGTGTCCGGGACGGTTGGGCTCGGCCCAAACCTTGAAGCCAATATCCAGACCGTTGCAAAACAGGCGCGTTACACCGACCCCGGTCTCGTCACGGCGCTGGTCAATGCGGATGTCTCCGTCACAGGCCCGCTTGCGAGCGCGTCAACGGCAGCCCTGATATCCGGAGCGGTGACGATTGAAAAAGCCGACGTTTCGATCCCCGAGACCCTGCCCGGGTCGGTTTCGCCGATTGCTGTAAAGCATCTCAATGCCCCAAAGGCCGTCCGCCAGCAAATGGCTGACCTTGGCGCGGATCAACAGACAGCGTCCGGGCAAACCACCGCCAGCTTGCCGCCAAGGCTCGATGTCAAGGTTTCGGCTCCGGGCCGGATATTCATTCGCGGCCGGGGTCTCGATGCGGAGCTGTTCGGCGACTTGACCATTGCCGGTACGACCGCCGATCCTCAGGCGATCGGCGCGTTCACGCTCAGACGCGGGCAGATGGACATTCTGACCCGGCGCTTGGCCTTTTCGCGCGGTTCTGCGACCTTCTACGGTTCCCTGACCCCCGTGATCGATTTTCTCGCGACAACCTCCGTCAGCGGCACGACCATCAACCTCACCGTCCAGGGACCTGCTGACGATCCGGTCATCGGCTTTTCTTCGTCTCCCGAACTTCCACAGGATGAAGTCCTGGCTCTGCTGTTGTTCGGCAAGGAAATGGGGTCCCTGTCTCCAAGCCAGATTGCCCAACTGGCCGCAGCCATTTCGACGCTGACCGGGGGCAATGACAATGGCCCGCTGGCCCGCATTCGCAAATCACTCGGTCTTGACGCCATCGACATCCAGACCGGTGGAGAAAACGGCCCGAGTATTGGCGTCGGAAAATACGTAAATGACAATATCTATCTGGGTGTCGAGCAAGGAACCGGAGACGGCAGCAGCCGGGTGAAAGTCGACATCGACCTCAACCGGGGCGTTAAGGTTCGCGGCGAAGTTGGGGCCGACGGCTCGTCCAAAGCGGGTATCTTTTTCGAAAAGGAATATTGATCCCACTCGTTATTTTCGACAGGAGAATAGCCAGAACGCGCCGGTTTCTACCCCCGAGCCGACACTCCCCCGAGGCCCGGTTGCGTCTTGCCCCAAACCTGTGTCAGGCTGTGCGGCAACAGCAAAACAGTGATTTAAGGGGTAACGTGGCATGATCGGTCGCAAGGTCGCCAGTGAAACAATGCCGGAGCCAGTTCCGGACTACACTCTTGGTGAAAGGATCTGCCGCGCGCGTGGATCAGTCGGCCTGTCCACTGCTCAACTTGCCCGCCGGCTTGGCATCAAAACGGCAACCCTGCAGGGTTGGGAAAGTGACCGGTCTGAGCCCCGCTCCAACAAGCTAGTCATGTTGGCTGGCGTTCTGAATGTCAGCCCGACCTGGCTTCTGGTCGGCCGGGGCACCCCGCCCTATTCGGAAGAACCGCAAGACAGCACAGATACGATGCGTGGCTCTCTCAACCGTATTCATGCCCAAGCTCTCGCCATTGTTGAGGAAATAGAGCAGCTCAAACTGTCACTGGACGACTGACTCCTTCATTGCTCCAGAACCAGAACGGTAATCGCCAGCGCCAGGCTGGCGAGAAACAAGGTTTCGGCAACGATCACGCCAATATGGCGCGGGCCGAGAGCCGCCATGGCCTTGAGGGATGTTTTCACTCCCAGTGCAGAAATGGCCCCGATCAGCAACCAGCGGGATGAAACCTGCAGTCCCTCCTGGACCAGCGGCGGAATGATGCCGGTGGAATTGACCAGCAAGAGGGCTGCGAAGGCAACCGCAAACCACGGGAACGAAGCCCGTCCGCTGGCAACTGCCGTGCCATTCTTCCGGGCTGCGTAGCCATAGGAAATCGCAAGAATCAACACCACACCCGGCAGCATGGCCACCCGGAGCAATTTGATATAGGTCGCGATATCCCCTGCCTCGTCGGACACGGCATAGCCGGCACCGACCACCTGGGCGACGTCGTGAATTGTTGCTCCAAGAAGAATTCCGATAGCCGTATCGGAAAAGCCGAACAGACCGAAGACCACCGGATAGGAAATCATGGCGATGGTGGACAGGGTCGTGACCGCGATCACTGTGAAAAGAGTGTCGCGCTCGGCTTCACGGGTCTGTGGCAGAGCCGAGGATATGGCGAGAGCTGCGGAGGCCCCGCAGATGGCGACAGCTCCCCCTGTCAAAATGCCGAAATCCCTGGAGCGCCCCAGCAACCGGGCAACGATCCAACCGAAGAGGATCGTGGCTGCAACACAAACGATCACCAGCAACACCGGCCCAATTCCAAGCGACTGAATCTGCTGCAGGGTCACCCGCGCCCCGAGTAAGGCTACACCGACCCGCAAGAGCCTTCGCGCCGTGAACTCGATGCCCGGAATGCAGGGGCCTTCCTGTGACAGGAAGTGGAAGGCAATGCCAAGCAAAAGCGCAAACAGCATGACCGGCCCGCCGTAGTGGTCGGACAGAAATCCCGCTGCGCCTGCGATCGTGAAGCAGAGCAGAAGCCCTGGAAGGAGTGCCGAAACACGGCTCGCGATTTTTCTTGGCTCAAAGCTCACGTCAAAGACTCCATTCCGGCAAGCTGGCGGATTTCGTTTAGGATTGCCGCAGGGACCACGATCCCCTCACGGGCCGCTTTTTCGCGCAAAGCGATACGGCGGCTGCCCGGCAGACGCGCACCCTCGACACCTTCCACCGCTTCGACGAGGGTTGTCATCCGCTCGCCAAAGGCACCAAAGGAACTGCGCTCGGGATCAATTGCAAGAATGACCTGTCCGATATTCGGCGGCGGTCCCTCCCCGTCAAAGACGCCATTTGCTTCGTGGCCAAGATTTGCCCCGACCAGCGCGCCTCCGAGCACATCAATCATCATGGCCAGAGCCACTCCCTTCGCCCCGCCCATGGGCACCATGGTGCCTTGCAAGGCAGCGGCCGCATCCGTCGTTGGATTGCCATCCACATCAAGAGCCCAGTCTTCAGGGATCGGCTTTCCGGTCTTGTGCGCCGTCATGATCTTGCCCTTGGCGACATTGGAAACAGCGAGATCTATGACCAGTGCCGGACGATCTGGAACAGGAGCAGCAAAGGCTATGGGGTTGGTGCCAAACAAAGGTTTCTTGCCTCCCCAGGGTGCAATGGATGCGATAGCGTTGCCGAAGACGAAGGCCACGAGCCCGTTTTCCGCCAAAGCCTCACAATGAGCGCCACCTTGGCCAAAGTGACTGGAGTGGCGGATCGCTGCCATGGCAATGCCCTGGGAGCGGGCCATCTCCGGCAGAGCCTTGAGGGCCAGATCGATTGCAGGATATGCAAAGCCGAACTTTGCGTCGACATGCAAAAGCCCGGGAGCCGTTTGGCTGGTTTCCGGGACCGCGTGACCATCCACCTTGCCGCTCAAGGACTGGGCAGCATAGGAGGAAACACGGCTCAAGCCGTGCCCCGGTTGCCCGGACACTTCGGCCGCCACAAGAGCGTGCGCCACATGCTGGGCATTTTCCAATGAGGTGCTATTGGCTGTCAGCGCTGCGCAAACAAGCTCATGCGCATCGCCAGGCGAAAGAGAATAGGAGGTCATCCTGTGAACCAACGGAGCTATCTGAAGGAATGGAACGGGGTCCCGCTCGCCATGAGACGTGTATCATGGCGAACAGCCTCTGGCGAGACAGGCGAGGTCAAAATACGGGTTACCGGATTAGGCCCTTACCGAGGCTCGCCTTTCTTGCCGGCGAGGCTTGTCTTGGCGGCTCCCATCACTTAGCTCTTTGCTATCAGATACGGCTAAAATCGGTTGGCCGCGCTTGACCCCGAAGTTGCGAAGCTGTTTTCTGCCCTGACATCTTCTCACAGACCTTATTGCAGGACAGCTGCATTAAGGCCCGCCCCGCTTTTCAAAAAACGTCAAATGCGGCAGGCAGCCGCAAGGGAGCACCATATGAGCCTCGACAAATCCCTCATGAAAGAAGCCGCTTTCATCGCTGGCAGCTGGAGTGCCGCAGACAGTGGCCAAACCATCGAGGTAGTCAATCCGGCAACCGGCCAGACCATCGGCACCGTGCCGAATTGCGGCCGCACAGAAACGGCAAGAGCCATTGACGCAGCTCACGCTGCCTTCGGCCCGTGGAAAGCAAAAACGGCAGCCGAACGCGCTGGCCTGATGCACAAACTCGGCGACGAAATCATGGCCAATATCGATGCCCTGGCCGAAATTCTGACCACCGAAATGG
>JBNKOQ010000077.1:0-10993 GCA_050294735.1 Roseibium sp.
AAAATGATAGTCTTCGCACACCGGATGTTTCCGAACTGATGGGGCAGGCCTTCAAGCGGGAAGATGTGCTGTCTACGCTTGAGGGGAATTCAAGCTTCAAAGTCCTGGATGACTTTGAGGGGCGTCAGGTCGATGCAGCTATCGTGCCGTTTGATATGTTCGGTGGGCGCTACGCTATCGTCGTGGTGCAAGATGTTGCCGAGGTTCTTGCGCCTCTTGCCAGTTTGCGGAACCTTATTCTGGCGATCGCAGCGTTCAGCGCGATTGTAGCGGCCGGTATCGGCGTTTATTTCTCAAGGGGCCTGAGTGGCCGTATCAAGCGCCTGTCCAATGCGATGGTGGAGCTGGCTGAGGGAAATACCGAAATCGATGTGGCCGAAACCAACTCAAATGACGAAATCGATGAAATGGCCAAGACTGTTACGGTGTTCCGTAACAATGCGATTGAACGAAGCCGGCTGGAAACCGAGCAACGTGAAGGTTCTGAGGCGCGTGAGCGGAAGGCCGAGGATGTCCGTGGCCTGATCGATGCGTTCCGGACCGAGGTTGCCGACATACTGGATGCCGTGTCGAATAACTCGGAACAAATGCGTACTGTCGCGGAGGATCTGAATACAATCGCCGAGGCCACATCCGGTGAGGCAGAAGGCGTTTCCGCCGCCTCGGAACAGGCTTCAGGGAACGTGCAGACAGTTGCTTCCGCCGCCGAGGAACTGACAGCTTCCATCCAGGAGATTGGACGCCAGGTGGACAGCACGAACGAGATCGTAACCGAAGCTGTTGCAAACGCCTCCCAGGCCAACGTCAACATCGAGGGCCTTGCGGATGCAGCCAACAAGATCGGCGAAGTTGTCAGTTTGATCTCGGCAATTGCTGAACAGACAAACCTGCTTGCCTTGAATGCGACCATTGAGGCCGCCCGGGCAGGAGAAGCTGGCAAAGGCTTTGCCGTTGTGGCTTCCGAGGTCAAGGAACTGGCCACGCAAACCGCCAAAGCGACCGAAGAGATCGGCGCACAGATTACGCAGGTGCAAAACGCTACGCAGCAGGCGGTTGTTTCGATCCAGAGTATCACTGAGACGATGGAAGAGGTGAACAGCTACACCACGTCCATTGCGTCCTCTGTTGAACAGCAGGAGGCCGCGACCGGCGAGATCTCGTTGAATGTTCAAAATGCGGCCGAAGGAACGCAGCATGTTGCGACGACTATGGTCAACATCTCCGGGAAGGTGCGCGAGACAAGCGCTTCGGCAACAAAGGTGCTGGAATCATCCAACTCCGTAAGCCAGCAGACCGGCGACTTGCGGCAGACCGTGGACAAGTTTCTGCATGCGGTCGAAGCTGCTTAGGGTCCGGTTGGGGATGGTGGCAAAGGTTACCAAAACTTAATCCCCACTCTGAGTGAAGACGGGCTATCTCAGCTCCTGCTAAACATGAGGAGCAGGAATGAGACATCTCTATCTGTTCGGACTTGCTTTGGCAGCAGGGTTCCCTGTGAATGCCGAAGCACGCTCGGACTACGATTTAACGACGCCACGAGAGCAAATCGAGCAACGGTGCGATGTCGAGGCGATGAGCCGGCTCGATGCGGATAAGGTGATTGCCTATACATTCGCGGAACCGACCTATGGTCCCCATCATATCGATGCTCCGGGAGCTGTCTTTCGGCGCAATGAGCAATGGTATCGCCTGGAGTATCATTGTTCTGTTCATGCGAAGCATGGTGCCGTGACGGCCTTTGATATGAAGGTTGGATCCCGTATCGCGAAACGCGACTGGGACAAGTACTATCTCTATCCGTAACAAGCTGTTTCAGCCCAAACTGAAAAAGCCAGCCCTTCCCTTGGTGGAAAGGCTGGCTTTTCAATGTCGTGCGGCTCGGCTTTAAACGAAGAGGCTGGAGACCGACTTTTCTAGGGCTGTACGATTGATGGCTTCTCCCAACAAGGGAGCGATCGAGATGGCCCGGATATTCGGGGATGCGGTGATGGCAGCCGTTGGTTCAATGGAGTTGGTGATCACCAGCTCCTTGAGCTTTGACGATGAGACCCTTGCAACCGCGCCGCCAGACAGAACACCGTGAGTGATGTAGGCTGTCACTGACTTTGCCCCTTTGGTCAGCATGGCCTCCGCCGCATTGCAAAGCGTGCCACCGCTGTCGACGATGTCGTCCACCAGAATACAGTCGAAACCCTCAACATCACCGATGATGTTCATGACTTCCGACTCTCCAGGTTTGTCACGGCGTTTGTCGACGATGGAGAGGGGAGCTTCAATGCGTTTCGCGAGTGCGCGGGCACGAACGACGCCGCCGACGTCCGGGGAAACCACCATGACATTATCGGTTGCGTATCGTTCCTTGATATCCCGGGTCATGACCGGAGCTGCGAACAGATTGTCTGTCGGAATATCAAAGAAGCCCTGAATCTGGCCAGCATGCAAATCAAGGGTGAGAATGCGATCCGCACCGGCTTCGGTGATCAGGTTGGCGACCAGTTTGGCCGAGATCGGTGTCCGCCCTGAGGCGCGCCGGTCCTGACGGGCATAGCCGAAGTAAGGGAGAACCGCCGTGATCCGGCGGGCGGAGGATCTGCGAAGAGCATCAATGATGATGAGCAGTTCCATGAGATGGTCGTTGGCCGGGTAGCTGGTTGGCTGGACGATAAAGACGTCTTCACCACGAACGTTTTCCTGGATTTCGACAAAAATTTCCTGATCGGCGAACCGGCGGACCTGACATTTGGCCAACGGTACATCCAGATATTTGGAAATTTCTTCCGCGAGGGCGCGATTGGAATTGCCCGCGACAATTTTCATTGGCCGCAAGTCCTTCTGGTGCGACACCGGTACCACGCGTGCAGTCCTGCAGCTGCATGAATGATCCGGAATTGGGTCCTGTTGCGAATGGTGCCAGAGGCCAATTGGCATTCCGGACGACCGTTAGCAGGCGGCGGCGTTGTACCAACCGCCCGGGCATCCGACAACTGCAGCCTCAAGAAGTTTTTGCCCTTTTTTAAAATTAATTAACGGTGTCTCACCGTTTTGCCGGCCAAATGGTTACTTTCGGTTGGTCCAGGCTACAATTTCAACCACTGACCTGTTCGCTATCAGCTCCACGGTGTCCGAATCGGCGGCCTCCCAAGGGTCACCGCTGGTGCCGGAAATTGTTTCCGTACCTGAAATTCTTTTCAGCCGCCGGCCGCTCTTATCGACGATGTCGAACACGTAGAAGACGGTAACCGCCGAAGGGGAGCCGGTCGCCGACAGATAGCCGTTCACCCGGTAGGTTGCCGGGGCACCAACGCGTCTCACCAGCACGAGGCCTTGCCGTCTCGCTTCCCTGCCGATCGCTTTTGACAAGTCATCTGCAATGTTCCCGGGAGCCCCCGTGAAGGGTTCAAATGCGAATGTCACCTCGGATGCCTGGGGATCACTTGCAGGGAAAGAGGATTGGGCCACAGGAGCAGGCGTGCCGACAGCCGCCGGAGGCTGGGGGGTGCCCTGACAGGCGGCGAGGCCCAGGGCAATGGCTGCGGCTAAGGGCCAGCGGCGAAATTTGGCAACAAACATATGCATCAGCTCTCGACTGGCGTGCTAGCAACTTCGGCATTATCCGCCAATTCCGGGTATGCCGGAATCAGCAGGCGATATTTGATTTCAGAAGGTTTAGCCCGACTTTACCGGAAGGTCGAGAGGCAGGCGCGACAGGCTTTCGGGTGCACCTTCCGTGGTCAGGTAGGTTTGGCCGAGAGTCATTGCCGTTTCGGTGACTGAATCCATTAGGATCATATGCTGGAAAATGACCATATTCGGTTCGACCACGGACGGATTGTCCTTGTAGGCCATGGGCGGATCCATCCAGCTCGGAGTAAACCGGGCGCCAAGTGAATAGCCGCAGGCGTTCAATCTATGGGCCATCATGTCGTGTGCGTCGACGGCGGCTGCATGGGCCTCGAAAATATCGCCGAATGTGAAACCCGGGCGCAATTTCCTTTCCACGGCCGTCAGAGCATCTCTTGCAGCCGCATACATCTCCTGGTGCCTGGTCGTTGGCGTGCCGATAACAACGGTTCGCATGAGGGCCGCATGATAATGGCGATAGGCTCCGGCCCACTCCAGGGTGAGCTGGTCGTTGTCCTTGAGCAGGCGCCTGCCTGACTGATACCGGCAAAGCAGCGCATCGCGTCCCGAGCCGATGATGAACTCGTTGCCTGGATAGTCGCCGCCGCCTTCAAAAATGGCGCCCTGCATAGCGGCAAGGATCCTGCCTTCATCGGCGCCGGGACGAATTTCAGCCATTGCGGCATCATAAGCATCGTCCGCCAGCTTCGCAGCCTGCCGGACATAAGTAATTTCAGCTGGGCTTTTGATCGCCCTTAACATCGGGATGAGACGGGATGCATCTTTTAATTCGGCGAAACTGGTGAGTTGAGCTTCCAGTGCGATCCCGACGGCACCGGTCATGCCATGAGTATCGTATTCGACACCAAGTTTCGAGCCGAGGAGATCCATCTCGAAGAGAAGGTCCTTCAACTGCCCGACCGGGCTTGCCTCGCCGCGGTCCACCCAGATCCGGATATCGGAAATATTCGAGGTGTGCCGGGCCTGACGCTGATCCGCAGATCTGGTCAGCAGGACTTTCCGGCCATCGGAGGTGACGACAAGACACTGGAAAAAGCAGAAGCCAAACGTGTCGTAGCCCGTCAGCCAATACATGCTTTCCTGGGCAAACAGCAGCATCGCATCGAGTTTTTCTTCCGCCATGCGGGCCATCAGGCGGTCCGAACGGGCGGCGAATTCTTCTGGAGTGAAATGCAGAGCCATGGTCAGTATCCTGTCAAAACGATGGCGGACAACAGCCGGCCGTAGTCGGGTTCACCACGATGGGTGGTTCTGCGATAGGAGTAAAAGCGCTCCTCGTCGCAATAGGTGCACAGATCGAGTTTTTTCGAAAGTCCGGCGCCTGCCTCCTCAAGGCGGTCCACGATAAATCCGGGAAGGTCAAACATGTAGTGATCAGGTTTTGCGGAAGGCCTGAAATAGTGCAGGTTCGCATCGCTTTCTCTGGCAAACCGGGCCCGGAACTCGGGCCCGACCTCATAGGCGGACTGGGAAATCGTCGGGCCGAGAACGGCGATGGTTCTGTCCCGTCTGGCCCCGAGAGCCTCCATCGCATCCAGTGTGTTCTGAAGAATGCCGCCGATGGCCCCTTTCCATCCGGAGTGGGCGGCGCCGATGACACCTGCTTCCGGATCGGCAAACAATACGGGACCGCAGTCAGCCGTTGCTATGCCGATCGCAATTCCCGGGCGGTTCGACACCAGGGCATCCGCCTTCCGATCCGCGCCGTCAGCCCAGGGCCCTTCCACGATTATGACATCGGCGGAGTGAACTTGATGCGGGGTGATCAGGGTTTCAGGACGGACCTTGAGACGTTCGGCGATACGCCTGCGGTTCTCGAGAACCTTTTCACGTTCGTCCTGTGACCCGAGGCCACTGTTGAGACTGCCGTAAATCCCGCCGGATACGCCGCCTTGCCGGGTGAAAAACCCATGAGATAGTCCGGGGATATTGAGGTCTTCGCACTGGATCATCTTGTTATCTCGCAACGGGCTGGGCGAATGGGACAAGGGGAGCTGCGGTGTCACTGACCGCCATAACCTTGAAAAGTTGTCCCATCTGAGCGGGCGCTGCAAGTCGCTCGACGTCATCGCGGATGGCTTCCTGCTCGGCTGCGGATTTACCGGAGCCAAGGGAACCGGCGCGTTCCAGAAGGCCAAGTTGCAGCAGAAAGTCTCCTTGCTCCAATGCCGGGAAGGCGATGGCTCCGGCTTGGCGGGCGGAGGCTGCGAGCGCCTCGAAATTAACGTGTGCCGTAAGATCGGCTTCTCCTGGCCGGGTAAACACGTCTTCATAGGCATGGCGGTAGAGAGCCTGCAAGGTATCGCCCGGTGCCGTCTTGAGGTAGCCATAGTCGATGAAGAGAGCCGTGCCGCCCTGGCTTTTGATCCGGTGCCCTATCGTTTCTGAAATGGCATTGGCCGCAGGCTGAGTCTCAAGGATTGTGCCGTTTGGCGATGAGGCAGCTGTGGCAGGGATATCGCTATCCGGCAGGCGGGTTGGGCCAAGGCCAAATGCCAGTTCGCCTTCGTCCGTCAAGCCGACCATCCGCTCGAACCATCCGTTTGCTGTTTTCACAAACTGGTGGATTGGCTGCGCATCGAAAAACTCGTTGGCGATCAAAAGCAACGGGCCATCTTGGACCTGTTCGAACTTGTCGGCGAAAGAGGGCCTCAGGGGAGAGCCTGCCAAAGTTTTGGCCTGGATCTCCCGCAGCCTGGGGCTCATTTCCACCAAAGTCAGATTGGCCGCTTCAAGGAATGCCGGACGAAGCGCAGCCGTACGCAAAACATCGGCCATCAATGTGCCCCGGCCCGGTCCAAGCTCAACAAGCTGAAAGGTTTCCGGCGAGCCCATGCGTTCGTAAGCCTGCAGGCAAAACGCGCCGATCAGCTCGCCGAACATCTGACTGATTTCTGGAGCTGTGGTGAAATCGCCTTTCGCCCCGAAAGGGTTCTGTCTTGTGTAGTAACCGTGGTCCGGATCCGCCAGGCAACTGGCCATGTACTCGGCGACCGGGATGGGACCGGTTGTCCGGATGCGTTGAGACAAGCGGCTTTTTAGATCGGATGTCGTCATGCGGCTATGTTTGCTTTCCTGAGTGACCAGATCATGACCGCCCCCCCGATGAGTATCATCGGAAGGGAAAGAACGATGCCCATTGTGAGGAAGCCGGAAAGATAGCCGATTTGCGCATCCGGCACACGATAGAGCTCGGAGATACACCGGGCGATGCCATAGCCGCAGGCGAATGCTCCGGCAATGAAGCCCTTGCGCCGCAGCATCTTGAAGCGGTGGGTCAGCAGCCGGATCACCAGAAAAAGGACAAGGCCTTCGAGAGCAGCTTCATAGAGCTGGCTGGGATGGCGGGGGTCGGGTCCTGCCCCAGGGAAAATCACGGCCCAGGGCACATCCGTAGGTCTTCCCCAGAGTTCCGCATTGATGAAGTTGGCAATGCGCCCGAAGAACAGGCCGATCGGTGCCGCTGTGCCAGCCAGATCGAAGAGCCGCCAGATCGATAGCTTTTTCTTCCAGGCGAACAGCAGCATGGCAACAATTGTGCCCGTGAAGCCGCCATGGAATGACATTCCGCCGGTCCAGACAGCCAGAGCCTCCGCCGGATGGGCGAAGTAATAGGCAGGATTATAGAGCAGAACGTAGCCGATCCGGCCGCCGAGAATGATCCCGAGGGTTCCCCAGACAACAAAATCATCAAGTTCAAGAGGTGTTGGACGGGGCGCGCTGTCCCAGAGGCGGTCGTTGAGAACGAGCCTGCGCATATATTTCCAGGCTAGCAAGATGCCGACGATATAGGCGAGGGCATACCAGCGCAGGGCAAAGGGCCCGACCTGGAAGATGATGGGGTCAATGGCCGGAAAGGGCAGGACGAACAGCGGCATTGGCCGGATAGCTCCACAGGGCTGCGCCAGGCGGGCAGCTTCGGGTTGGGGACAAAGCGCCGCGGATCGGCTCTTCAGGACGCGCACGCTGTCTCATTCGCCCCATTGCCGTCAAGTCACGGTCGCTTGCCGCGTCACGAAGTCCGGTGATTGATGGTGAAGCTGTCTTGAAGTTGTGACCAATCCCCCATAGGTGTGTGTTACGTTCTATGGAACTTCAGGAGTTCGCCATGACCCAGGGCCCCAATCGAATATTCGATGACTTTGCCAAGTTGATGACAGATGCCGCAGGTGTTGCCCAAGGTGCGCGCCGCGAGGTTGAGACGGCATTCCGCTCCCAAGCGGAACGGTTCCTGTCCGACATGGACCTTGTCTCCCGGGATGAGCATGAAGCGGTCAAGGAGATCGCTGTCCGTGCCCTCGACAAGGTTGAGGAGCTTGAGGCCCGTCTGGAAAAACTGGAGAAAAAGCCGGCGAGCCGGGCGAAAGCAGCGGCCAAACCCGCTGAAAAGAGCACAGACACATAAATTTTATATTTTGCTGCAAGATTGAAAACCTCGCAGGTTTCTGCGGGGTTTTCCTGTTTATGCTGACTGTCATCCACAAGTTTCGCTTAATCAGTACTAAGGCTCTTGTATCGCTTGAAACCTTCTTGCTTTTATACTGAAAGTTAACAGGGATTCGTCGGAATGGTTTTATGCCCGCCGAATGCGGGACCATTTCGGCAAGCTTGGAACATGTCCGGTTGCTCGGATACGACGCACCTGCGGTATCATTTGCACTGGAGCCGAGAAGGGAGAGGACAAATGAGCCTCATCGAATTCGACTTCGAGCGACCTGAAAATCCCGTCGACACAATCGAAACCGTTGCTGCGTTGAATGACTGGAGTTTCGAACGGTCGGCAGAGGACGAGATCACAATCTCGGTCGGCGGAACCTGGTGCGATTATCACATTTCATTTTCCTGGATGGAGGAGGTCGAAGCGCTGCACCTTGCATGCGCTTTTGATCTGAAAGTGACCGAACCGCGCAAAACCGAGGTCGTCCGGCTTCTGGCGCTCGCCAATGAGCAGCTGTGGATGGGGCACTTCGATCTGTGGAATCAGGAGGGGGTTGTCATGTTCCGGCAATCGTTGCTTCTGGCGGGCGGAGCGGATGCGACGCCAGGGCAGATCGAGGCCATGCTTGCGAATGCACTGGACAGCTGCGAGCGCTACTATCAGGCCTTTCAGTTCGTTGTTTGGGCTGGTAAAACCGCGTCGGAAGCCGTTGCGACGGCCTTGTTCGAGACTGCGGGCGAAGCATGAACTTTAGTAAAGAAAGACCTTTTCTTCTCGTTGGTGCGGGACGGATGGGCGGTGCAATGTTGTCTGGCTGGATCGCTGACGGGGTTGATCCGTCAGCTCTTGTTGTATGTGATCCCGGACCAGCGGCTGAAATGCTGGAAATGCTCTCAAAACATGGCGTCCGTCATGTGACGGAAGTATCCGCGGATTTGAAACCGGCGATCGTTCTGATCGCGGTGAAGCCACAGATGATGGATGCCGTACTGCCCGGGCTGGCTCCGGCAATCTGCCCAGACACGTTGGTCCTGTCGGTTGCTGCGGGAACACCAATCTCCAGGTTTCAAAAGGAATTCGGCGATATCGCTGTGGCGCGGGCCATGCCGAATACCCCGGCGATGGTTGGACGCGGCATCACCGCCGTGTTTCCAAACGAGCGGGTCAGTGCCGAACAAAAAGATACTGTCACCAAACTGCTGTCGGCAGTGGGAAATGTGGTCTGGCTCGACACCGAAGATCAGATCGATCTTGTGACCGCAGTCAGTGGTTCCGGTCCTGCCTATGTCTTCTGGCTGGCCGAATGCCTTGCTGAAGCGGGGCGGGTGGCCGGTTTGCCCGAGGCACTTGCAAAGGAACTTGCAGAAGCCACGGTCTGTGGAGCAGGGGAGTTGATGCATCAATCCTCTGACACGCCATCGGTTTTACGCCAGAACGTTACTTCACCCAATGGAACAACAGCTGCGGCCCTTGAGGTGCTTATGGCTCCAGATGGCATACAGCCCGTGCTGACAAAAGCCGTTGCCGCAGCGGCGCGCAGGGCGCGGGAACTCGCTGGCTGACGACAGGCGGGGCGGCTGTTACAGACCTGTGTCCGTAGGCCGCTCTTTTCCTGCCGCTGCATACTCCCTATGTTTCTCCTTATATGACAGCTTCCGGTATCTGGAGATGACTGATGGCGAACGCGAAGACGCAGCAGAAGATTCTGAAGACTTTTTTGAAGCTGCTTGAGACGCACTCCTATGAGGATGTCAGCCTGCCGCTGATCGCAGAGACCGCTTCGGTCAAGCTGTCGGAGCTTCGCTCTTGTTTTTCATCGAAGCGGGCGCTTGTCGAAGCCTTTGCCGAAATGATCGACAAGGCGGTTCTCGACGATCTGGACGAGGACATGGGGGACCAGCCGGCTCATGACCGGTTGTTCGATGTTCTCATGACCCGGATAGATCATCTGTCCAAACACAAGGCTGCGGTTCAGGCTCTTCATGATGCCTTGCGGGCCGATCCGGGGCTTGCACTGGATCTCAATGCGATTGCCGTCCGCTCACAGAGGTGGATGCTGGTCGCGGCAGGGATTGAGGTTTCAGGGTTCAAGGGGCGTATGATTTCGCAGGCGCTTGCGGTCGCTTTCGGCCGGGTTATTGAAACCTGGCTGAAGGAAGACGATGTGGGTATGCCTCGTACAATGGCGCGTCTGGACAAGGAATTGAACCGGGGAGAAACCTGGCTCCGGCGTCTGGACAAGGCGGGAAAATTTGCCCGTTCCTTGAAGCGCATGGGTGAGACTGTGCGCCAGCGTGGGAGCGATAGAACATCCCGGGCGGAAGATGTGGATGCCGCAGGGATGGCTGATCAATCGGCCTGAGCGCCTTGTGTGAAACATTTGTTGGAATTTTTGGCGCCAGGCATGTTGTGTTCATTCGCATTCACAACATATGCTTTATCCAGTCACTCGGACGCATGTCTTGATCCCGAAACCGGTATCCCTTTTTGGGAGACGTGCTCCAACTTCAATACACTGAGAGCCGATTGCCGTGAGCGACCAGATTTCTTTTGACGATTTCCTGAAGGTTGACGTTCGGGTGGGACGTGTGGTGGAGGCCGAGGTCTTTGCCGAAGCCCGCAAGCCTGCCTATAAGATGATGATTGACTTCGGACCTGAAATCGGGCTGAAAAAATCTTCAGCCCAGATCACAAAACACTATCAGCCGGAAGAGCTGATCGGCCGCTTGGTGATGGCAGTCGTTAATTTTCCACCGCGCCAGATCGGGCCCATTCGCTCCGAGGTTCTAACGCTCGGTGTGCCGGATGAGGCTGGTGAAGTTGTCCTTCTTGCTCCGGACAAGGATGTTCCTATTGGCGGCCGGCTTTTTTGAAACTTGCCGGTGCGAACTGCGTGTCCTCGAACTTCCGAGA
>JBNKOQ010000078.1:0-10737 GCA_050294735.1 Roseibium sp.
TGTCCAGATACCTCTCAATGGATTCGAGCTCCCCCATGATCCGGGACACGGGAAGGCTGGACAGACGCAAGTGCGCGAAAATATTTCGCGACCGGGCAAAATATTGCCCGAGACTGCTTGAATAAACGTTCGCCAGACTGACCGAGTTGCCGTCCTCAAGTGATTCCAGCGCAAGAGCCTCCGCCTCCTCGGCGAGCTGTGTCCGATAAACCGGAATTCTCTCAAACAGAATACGCTCGCCACGCGCCTCCAGACGCGCAGGAACTGTTCGGGCTAGCAAGCCACCACAGCACCCGCTGACCGCCACCAGACAAAAGAGTGTCCAAAGAAGCCACTCCAATAGAGAGTCCGGCAGCCGAAACCTGCTGTGAATCAGAAAGACGCCAATCGTCAGAAAACCCAGATAGTAATGCACCTGCAACCATAGGCGGACCCGTCCGAGCGGCAAGGTGCTGAGCCGTTTCCTCACTGTCAGCAAAAGCATGCCGCTCATGAAGATCACAAGTGCCCAACCGCTAAAATACTGGCTATCGCGCAATGAGATCCGGTAACCGGCATTAGCTGCAAAGAACAACGCGAACAGAGCACCTGTCCCTGCCAGCTTGATCAGCATGTTGCGGCTCAGAAGCAAGCTCATTTCAGCCATTCCAGCAATGTTTCCGTGTCGCGCATATTGACCCGGGCAAGCGCATCATGCGGACAGGCCTGAACGCAAGCGGGACCAGTCAGCTGGTCTGCGCACAGATCACACTTCGTCGCACGGCTGATAGGTTGGCCATCCCGGTCCTTTACGAAGCCCCCTTTTTCATCCCGGATATTAATCATCCGAATGTTGTTATAGGGGCATGAATTGGCGCATGTGGAGCAGCCAATACAAGTATTGTCATCGATGACAACAGTTCCACTGTCCGCGACCCGATGAATGGCCCCTGTCGGACAGCCGATGAGACACACCGGGTCTGTACAGTGCATACAGGCACTGGCAACCATAGCGTTCTCAAAACTATTGCCTTGCCGGACAAATCTCGGATTGTTGTTGTGGGCCGTCGCGCAGGCACGAACGCAATCGTCACAACCGACACAACGTTTAAGGTTGATCAGCATCGCCTCTTCACCGTTGATGTAACGGTGGTCGACAAGGAAATCCATCATACCCTGCTGAAGCTCACTGTCGGAGCCGTTACCGTTCGCAGCACCGTTCCGCAGGAGAGACGGATCCAGCCCCGGCAGTACGTGTTTGCGAACAAGGTGGGTTGGAATGCGGATCACATCGACGTAACCAATAGCCCTCAGGCTCGTTTCCAAAATTGGTTGCCTGCCGCTCATAGCCGATGCCGCTATGGCATCGAGACCAAACACATCATTCCGGGACAGATGGCCAACCGTGCGGTCGCCGTGGTCAACCCTCTCACTGACCCTCGCAAACCCGCTGTTGATCAGCAGAAGCCCATCAACATAGCTTTCTTGCTCACAGATCAGCGGCTCCTGATCAATGATGTGCTGTGCCCCGTCCTGTTTGGAAATCTCGTTCTTGAAGCGGTGCGTCCAGTTGAAGTTACCATAGGTCTCAAACAGAGCCTCGTCAGCGATCTCGGCCAGCGCAGCGCTGTCGACATGCCTGAAGGCCGGACACTCTTGAAGACGCGTCAGTAGCCCACGCTCATGATAAAGCTGATCAATCTGATTTTTGAAGCTATCGGACCATTGCCGGATTTCCCGCAAGCCCTGCCATCGGAGTTCAAAGAGAACCGTCTCATTTTCAAGAGCATAGATGGTTGCTTGCCGCGGACTGCGCGTCAGGGCAGCCAGTTCACCAAACATTTGGGGGGCACAAAGCTGGAATGTCTCATGGCGTTCGATCAAATCATCCGCGTCAACACGTAATGCACTCTCAACGGCAAGAGCCCTGTCTGCCACGGTCGCCGCCCCCCCGCGCGCGCGCCGTCGTGCAGGACGAAACTCCGGCGGCCGCTGACGGGCAAACAGCTGAGCAAGCGACCGGTGCCATGATTTCCGGCGGCGACGGGTACCTGCGAGACCAGGAGCAGGAGCTGTCAGGCCAAACACCGAACCTGACAGGATCAGGAAGAGCGAACTGCCATAGTCCCCCTTGCGAAGTACGATCTCACCTTTCTGGTAAGTCTGTATACGCCCGTCGTTTGCAATAACTCTTTCAAGAGGCAGCCAATCCGGAAAATCGCCAGGATCGACTTCGGCAAACGCCGGCAAGGTCAGAATCCGGCTGACCGTTTCCAGATCAAGCGCTTCCTTGCCAAACGGTTCATCCCAACGCCGGTTTCGCTCATCGCGAATATCCTGGTTCAACCGCCTGCTCCCTACTGCGTCACCGCGCCTTTGAACTTGTCCGCCTTCGGCAAGTACTTGTCGACCGCTCCGAAGGTGGTGCCGTCGTATGCATCCGCAAACTTCAAACCTAACAGCGAGATTTTACCCGCAGCATCGGTCAGTTCCGCTTCATTGTTCAGTTTCAGCTTTGCACCGCTTGCGATTGCGTGAATCTCGGCCAGCTCCGGTGCCTCAGGGAGCAGTTTTGCGAGGCTCGCCATCACCTTTGTCGCATTGCTGGCCCGCTTCGCCATCTTGAGCGCGTAATCTTTCTTCTCCGTCGCCTTGCTGACACCGACAAGGGCCGTTTCCAGTTCCACGACACGACCGACCAGGAACAGCATGCGCTTACGCTCAAGGGAGGCTTCCGGATTGGACTTACCCTTGTTGTACCAGGTGTTATGACGCACCTCGCCCTGGCTCCAGCTGACCAGCTCAAAAGCGCTGCCAGCCGTATGCCCACCGACGTTGACCAGTTTCTCATTCGGCACCAGATGGCAGGTGAAACAGTTTTTCGCCAGCGCATAGGTCATTTTCGGGCGGATCATGCCGGCTGCTTCAGACTTTTCCCAGCGGGCAGCAATTTCCGCCTCGGTTTCCTGGCCTTCCTTCTTGCCGCTGAACCCTGAATGGACCTTGTACCACTCCTTCGCTGGCCCATGACAAGACTCGCAGGAATTCCCGGAAATCGCCTTTTCCTTGCCACCAACCGTCTGCATGGTGAAATGGCAATTCGTACAAAGGCTATCGGCCTTGAGCCGTTTCACGTCCATTTTCGACGCTATTTCCTTCGCTTCCTTGCTCTTGGGTAAATCCTTGAACGTTGAAAAGTGATGGGTGTTTTGCCAGACGGCAGTTTCCTTCTTGTGGCACTCGGCACACTCGTTGGGGCCAACAATCATGTCCGGATTTGCCTTAGCCGGAGACAGGGCTTGCGCGCCGAGAAGCACCAGCGCACCGATCGCCAGGCACCACGAAATAAGGCTTCTGCCCTTCGCCGTTCCAGTCATGTTTTCTCCCTCAACCTCAAAACCAGATAAAAATCAATCAGCATGACGCGTCATCATGCATCGAGAATGACATTGCCTTTCGGGCAAGCAACACACATGAGCACGGAACCCTGTGCCGGACTACTGGCCGGTGCCGTGACATAAGACACATTTCCGTCTTTCAGAGCCGTCGCGCAGGTGCCGCAATTCCCAGCGCGGCAACCAGCCGCAATCCGGACACCATTGGCTTCGGCCAGATCCAAAAGCGTTCCATCCTCATCGCACCAGCTGACCTGCTTGCCGGATCGCGAAAACTCAACCTGCACATTGGCGGCAGGCACCGCATCCTTGTCGGTGCGTTTCACCGTCTTGACCGAAGCGGGGCCAAACGCCTCAAAATGAATGTCGCCTTCAGGAACGCCCCAGTCCTGGAGTTGCTCCGTCAGCATGGCCATCATCGGAGGAGGCCCGCAGACGTAGAATTCATAGTTTGAAGACGGCAAATAACGCCTCAAAATCTCGACAGTCAGGAAGCCGCTGCAATCATAGTCCCTTCCTTCGACACATTGGTCCGTCGGGGAGCTGAAAAGGACTGTGTAATGAACGTTGCCCTTTCGCGCTGCGATCTCCCGGATCTCATCGACCAAGGCTATATCTTCGCCGTTGCGGGCCGCATGAAAGAAGCGAACCTCCCGGTGGTCTCCGCTATCATCCAGCGCTTTCAGCATCGAAAGGACAGGCGTCAGACCTACACCCCCGCCGATAAGTACCACAGGCCTATCGGACTGTAGGTCCAGTACAAAGCCGCCCTTGGGAGCCAGAACGTCAACGACGTCCCCTTCCTTCAAGCTGTCATGAAAGTAGGTTGACGACACTCCTGCTGGCAGCCGTTTTATAGTCACACGGTAGCTGTCCAGTTTCTGGGAACTGCCGGACAGCGAATAGCAACGCACAACAGGCGCCGGCTGATCCGCAATCGGAAGCTCGAAGGTTAGAAACTGTCCGGGCAGGAAGGACGGCAGCTCCCCGCCGTCATGAGGCCGCAGATAGAACGAGCAGATATCGCCGCTTTTGTTTTCAATCCGCCTCTCGATAATCCGGAACTTCCGTTTTCCAACCCATGTCGAACTGCTTTTTAGCCTGTCGGCCTCAGCCGCACGGATCGCTCTCTTGGCAATGGTGTTGAAATGATCCAGGCGCCGGGCATCCAGCCGGCGCTGCCGGAGAGCTGTTGCAGCAACCGAATAAACACCCAAACAGGCCTGGAACAACGCCAGAGCCACAATCATTCCGCCACTGATCTGCAATGCCTGGATCATGCGCACCATCCAGTCCGGCAATGGAAAAGACTTGGGTTTCTCATCAGAACCTCGTTCTCAATTCCACACGCAATCCGGTTCCAGCCTTCCGGTTTTCACCAGCAGAAAGGAACCCGTCAACCTGAATGCTGCTCCTGTTATTCAGCGCATGCAAGAGCTGGCCTCCAACGGCCACGATGCCCTGACCTGAGCCGTCCGTATCTTTCCGTCCGCCAATCTCCAGGGCAAGCTGGGTCCGGTCCTCATTGAAGAACATCTGATGGCCGATAGCTCCTCCAATGACATCATCAGCCCTGTTTGACAGAGCCGAACCGCCGAGCCCGACCGCAGGAGCTGCAAACAAGATCCCGACCTGCCCCAAGGGGCCGCCGGTCGAGCTGTCCCGCGCAACCGAGGAGTAATTGCCAATTGCCCAAAAGGCATTGCCGTAAAGAATGTTTTCCGAACCAGTCAGTGTCCTGGAAATCTCTGAAAACAGCAGAACACCATCATCGACCGCGGCTCCACGCCGTTCAACTGCCGTTGATGTGTTGATCCGGAAAGCTGTGTTGTAATGGCCAATCCGCTGGACAGCTGAAGCCCCGAAATAGAATCCGTCGCCCCCTTCATCCTTATCGCTAATGATATAGGCCAGATCCAGGTTGACAGTGCTCTTGCGCAAATCCGCCTCGGTAAACAGCCCCAGAAGATAAGCGCTTTCATCCAGCTGATTGTCATCCCGGCGAATATTGCCCCAGCCGAACAGGGCCGTTGCCCGCAAATCCGGCGTCAGCCCCGGAATGACAATTGTGTCCCGCGTGAGAGCAAAGGCGTCGATGGTATCATTGATCATCATCCCTTCCTGAAACAGCAAAGGCTGACGGCCGATAGAGAAGCCAAAATCATAGTGCCCGGTATCGTCAGGATCGAGATTGGGGAAGATCTCGCCAAACTCTCCCTCGAAAAACAGCGTCGTAAGATAAGGGTTGAGGCCGTTGACGTATTCAACGCCATCATCATCGGTATAGAGAATGCCGGTATGCCGGGTGCCTTCGGTCAACGGAGAAAACCCGATCAGAATCCGTTCCGTCGGCGTCAATTTCAGGTTCGCAAAGATATCGAGCCGGCTCGCCCAGAATTCCCTCGAGCCCGAGACCCCATCGGCGTAGTGGCCAATTGTCGTGCGAAAATCACCAAACACCCAAAGTGCTGGCTGCCAGATGGCGCCCGTCGGCAGTGTTATGCCCGGTGTCAGATTGCCGGAAGCCAAAAACTTCTCGCCTCGTTGAAAGATGGGAGGTGTCGGCGCAGGCTCCGCATCCTCAGCAATCATGGGGACAGGTTTTTCACTGAGGGCACTTGAGTGATGTGCGGCTGGCTCCTGCTTGTGCCCCATGACCTCCGCTTCGGTGAGCATCGGGATGGGTTCCTCGCTCAATGCACTGCTGCTTGCCGCGAAGGCATTCCCGGAGACCGCCAACCAAAGCCCAAGCGTGCAAAGGCCTGCCGCTCGTCTTCCACACCGGTGCAATTTTTTCCCCCCGGATATGCTCATTTGACCACAACGCTCGCCTTGCGGGCCCAAAGAACCGAACTACCGCGGACAACTTCGCGGGCAATCTTGGCCGGGCTCATACCGTAGTCGAACCCGGCGCCCTGAATGGCGGCAACAAGGTTCACAGGGATCATCTGCGAAATCAGTTTGACCGATATGGAATACCGCTCTCCCGGTTTCAGGACATTGCGCGGCACTTCATAAGCCGCGGTCCGGCTCGCCCCTGGTTCCAGATTTTGTTTGTACTTGCGCACGCCGCGCGGGCGGCCGTAGATGGTCGTCGCCCTGCGTTCCGGGCGGACAAACGGCAGGACGTCCGTCGAGGTATTCACAGCAAGAACCTGCTCCCGCTCGCCGCCACGCAACAGCCGCACAAGGAACTTGGATTGCAGACTGAAAAGGTCCTTATCCAGTTTCAACTCGCCATTGTGAACATAGAGCGAATGCGCGTCCCTGACATCACCATTGGGATCCCGGTCGCCGGAGACATAGACCGTATTGCCCTTGCTGTCCTTGACCGTCACTTGAAGGAAGATCAGCCGCTCCGCGTCAAATCCCGTCGGCACACCATGACCGTCCGTACCACTGCTGACATCGACTGAAAAATCCAAAGCCCCATTGGTATTCCGGATTATCGAAATGTCACTGAGCCTGAAACCATTGCGCAGCACCTGCAGCCGCGCGCGCCGGGCCTTTTCAAGGCGCTCGAACTGCGTCTTCAGGATATCGCGGGCATCGTAGCGGTCATCGATCGACGACCAGGCCTTGGGGAATTTGTAGCCTTCCTTGACGTTGTCCTCGAACTTGTCCGTGCCCCATCCGGCTCCAACATTGAACTGGAGCCACTCCGCCAAGGTCTTGAACTCAGCCGCTTCCACGTTGTGCGGGAAGATCCCTGGATGAATGACCGAATAATCCGGTCCGGCAAATGTATGATTTGCCAGCTTCCGGTTACGGGTCGGGACGTCACCGACGATCGCCGCCGGCCCATGCTCATATCCGGAGGCAACGCCTTGAACCTTGCCCATATGGCAGTCCTGGCAGGTTTCCCCGCGTTTGGCCGCAGGGGACTGCTTGTACTCGGCAAAGGCCTCCTCAAGCTTGAAACCATTGAACAGGGTCACATCGTGGCAGGTACCGCAGAAACCGGGTTTTGTCAGGGCAAAAAACGGCTTTACTTCGGTGTGGATACTCCGGCCCGGATCATCCTTGTTCTGGGAGACGCGGTATTCCTCCGGTGTATTCAGGACCCGTTTCAGCTCCGCACCACCTGTCGGGCCATAAACCGGTGAGAAGACATCTCCTTCCTCCAAAGCGAAACGCCCGCTGATCTTGCCGTAATTCTTGCTGACCCGGTGGCAGGCCACACAGGTGATACCCTCTCGCGACGTCGCATTACGCTTGAGGTTGGACACATAGAGCGACTCGCCGATGTTCATGCCAACCGGGTTGTGACACCGGATACAAAAGTCACCGTTGGTGGCACTGGTCTTCAGGTTGATCGTTGTTTGCATCGCCATATAAACCGGGCTCAACTGGGCATAGGCATGCTGGGAAACTGACCATTCCTCATATTGCTTCGGGTGGCAGGTAGCACAGGTATTGGCCGAGGGATATTTGCTCTCCAGAAACAGTTTTTCATGCTCCGCGTTCGCAGAAACTGTGCGAACTTTTTCTTCTTTTTTCTTTCCCTCCTCCGTCTCGGTCAAACCAAGCCCACCACCGCTCAGAAGGTCGTTGTCATCGCCGACGATGAGCAGATCATCATCGTCACCGGCCGTGAGAAGATCGTCGCCGCCTTCCGTCAATAGATCGTCGCCATCGGAAAGCAGCTGATCGTCCCCGTCATCCCCATTCAGCAGGAGGTCCGCATCCTTGTCATCGGAAACAAGCAGATCATCGCTCTCATCTGCCGGCAATTCGTCACTGTCCGAACCCGAAGCAAGTGCATCGTCCTGCTCCTGACCGTCCTGCAAAAGCAGCAGATCTTCATCGCCTGCAGCCAGCACAATGGCGGATGCGTCTGAGGACGAGGACCGAGCGGCCGCCTCGGCCCGGCCAATATAAGCCGCAAGCTCAGCGATCGCCGTGTCGCCCTGTATTGAATATTGATCCCATTGATGGAAACCAGGAGCAGAAGAAACCGGAATTGGCGCAGTCAGAAGAAATACAACGAGAACACCCGTCAAATAATTGAAATGTCTACTGATAAACATAAAAACTCGCGCCATACACATTCAACACCCGATAAATACATCGGCATTTATCGGGCACCGACTCCCACCTCGCCATACCCTACGGAAACACGCAGACAACATCAAAAGAAAACTCATTTTCCTCGGGTTTTCCGCTGCAAGGTCAGCGCAAAAAGCACACTGGGAAGAATGTCTAATTCAATCGGCAACTATCTAGGTTTGAAACTCAAACAGACTATTGAATTCAAATTGCAAATTAGATTCGATATGGGTCTGATTTCGGAAGGGGGCAATGGCTGGTTTATTTTGGCTGTCCGATGAGGCATGGAGACCGCTTGAGCCTCACTTGCCCCGTGGCGAACCTGGCAAACCGCGGGTGGACGACAGAATGGTCGTCTCCGGTATTTTGCATGTGTTGAAAGTTGGCCGTCGCTGGCGTGATGTTCCGGAGGCTTACGGACCTGCGACGACGAACTACAATCGCTATCACTGCTGGTCTCAACGTGGGATTTGGCAACGGATCTTCGAAAAGATCGCAGCCAGCGGTCCGGTTCCAAACGAATTGTCCATCGATTCCAGCCATGTGAAGGCGCATCGCTCGGCCCAAAGCTCAAAAGGGGGCACAAGCGATTGGAACGTCGGTGGCGGAAGAACGCGCAAAATCCATGCTTTAGCCGATGATCAGGGCCGACCGGCCGCCTTCGCCCTGACACCCGGAAACATCGCTGACATCTCCATGGCAATTCCACTCATACAAATAATCGAACCGCCCAAAAGACTGCTGGCTGACAAGGCATATGACGCCGATAAACTCCCAACCGGCTTAACGCCAAACAGATCGCTGCAGTCATTCCATCAACCGCTGTCAAACGGACGCCTTATCCTCTCGATCGGACAGCCTGCAAGCGACGCAATGTCATCGAGCGCATGTTCGGAAAGCTCAAAAACCGGAGACGGATCGAAACTCGATATGATCGGCTCGCGACAAACTGCCTCGCCGCACTGGCGCTCGTATCAATCGTAATCGCATGGTCCTGAATGAGGCCCCAACCTAGGTGTTCAGTCCCGGCATTTGATCGATCGGATTGAGCCTGAACCTTTGCGGTTCAGAAGTCCATATCTTGCAAATGTATTCACCCAGACATGGCCTGCCTCCAGGCGCCTCGCCACGGCAACGGCTGCCTTTTTGTCGGTGCCGATGACTGTTGCTGCAAGACCGAAATCCGTGTCGTTGGCGAGCGCCACCGCCTCGTCGGCGGAGGTAAAACTGCGCAGCGCCAGAACCGGGCCAAAAATCTCCTCCTGCCAGATCGGGTGATCTAGCGGCACGTCCCGATAGATCGTCGGCTCGACGCAGTAGCCCTTGCGATCCGTGATCGTCTTGCCGCCGATCAAGCAGTTGAGGCCGTCGACCTCAGCTTTGGCGAAGAAATCCTTTACCTTGGCGAACTGCTGGGCAGTGGTAAGCGGCCCCATTTCTGCATCCGGGTTCTCGTAACCTCCAACAGCAAGCTTGCCAGCCTTCTCGACAAGCGCTGCGATAAAGTCATCGGCAATCTTGTCCGCCACCAAGAGTCGCGAAGTGGCGGAGCACATCTGCCCGCAGTTGAAAAATATGCCAGCCGCGGCAATATCGACGGCTTCTGAAATATTCGCATCGTCCAGAACGATCAGTGGCGACTTGCCACCAAGCTCCAGTAAAACCGGAACGGCACGCTGAGCAGCCGCTGCCATCACGCGGGCGCCGGTGGCATTAGAACCGGTGAAGGAGATTTTACGGAAGTGGGCGGTCTGCAGCCCCGCGAAGTCCTGCAAATCCTGCGCGGTCTCGATGGGCTGAACATCGTTGGTGGCGACGTGGTCGAGGTCGCGCCGCAATATGACCCGTCCACCAACACCGCACAGGTCCTGCACACAATCCTTTGCCTGGTGGTCAATTCAGGCAAGTAATCTGACCCAAAGAACAATGGCCGGTGGGGACACAAACCCCACCGGCCATCTGCATTTTTGCGTTCGCAGGGTTCTGATCAGGGATTGATCACACGCAGATCGTGAGGAACTTCAGTCAGCGCCCGATCCAGAGCCTCGAAGCAGCGCGCCGCATCGGAAAGACTGAAAACAAGCGGCGGCCGGATCTTGATAATATTCCCATGCGGCCCTGTCGAAGAAACGAGAACGCCGCGTTCTTTCATTCGCTCGCGCACCCAGCGGGCGGCAAGCTTGGCTGGCGCCTTCGTCGTACGATCTGTCACAAGCTCAACGCCCAGAAACAATCCGCGGCCCTGAATATGCCCGATCAATTCGTGGCGCTGCATAAGGGCGTTCAGTTCCCGCATCAGCCAGGCACCACTGCG
>JBNKOQ010000079.1:0-10684 GCA_050294735.1 Roseibium sp.
GGAATTTGTCGAGATGTTCGTTGGTGTCGGTGCGGCCCGTGTAAGGGACCTGTTCGAACAGGCACGTAAGGCCGCGCCCGCAATTATATTCATCGACGAACTGGATGCTCTCGGACGCGCGCGCGGCTCAAATCCAGTTCAAGCCAATGACGAAAAAGAGCAGACCCTCAACCAACTCCTGACCGAACTGGATGGCTTCGACCCGTCAGGGGGCACCATTCTTCTGGCGGCGACCAACAGGCCGGAAATTCTAGATCAGGCTCTCTTGCGCGCCGGGCGTTTCGACCGGCAGGTTCTGGTCGACCGGCCGGATCGTCCCGGGCGCCTGGCAATCCTCAAGGTTCATGTGAACAAGATCCTGCTGGCCCCTGAAACAGACCTCGATCAGGTTGCCCAGATGACAGCGGGGTTTTCGGGAGCCGATCTGGCAACACTTGTGAACGAGGCTGCTCTCCTGGCCACGCGGGAAAATGCTGACGCAGTCGAACTGGTTCACTTCACCGAGGCGATTGAACGGGTGGTTGCAGGGCTCGAGAAACGGAGCCGCGTTCTGTCCGACAAGGAACGCAGAACGGTTTCCTATCACGAAATGGGCCATGCCCTCGTCGCGGCCAACCTTGAGGGCGTCGACCCGGTACACAAGATCTCAATCATCCCGCGGGGAATTGGCGCTCTTGGATACACAATGCAACGGCCGACCGAGGACCGCTTTCTCCTTTCAACCCAAGACCTGGAAAACCGCATGGCCGTCCTGATGGGCGGACGGGCGGCGGAAGAAATCGTTTTTGGCGAGATTTCAACCGGTGCTTCGGACGATCTTCAAAAGGTCACCGAAATTGCTCGTGAAATGGCCTCCCGCTATGGGATGGACCCAAAACTGGGAAACCGGGTTTATTCCGTGCCACGCCAAAGTTTTCTGGGGCAGAACTTTGGTGATGAAAGTGATGTTTCCCAAGACACTGCCCGCGAAATCGATTTGGTGGTTCGGGAGAGAGTGGAAGCCGCCTTTGCACGGGCAAAGGACATTCTGAAGGAGCACCGGCAAGACCTCGACACAGGGGCAGATCTGCTTTTGAAACAGGAAACACTCACCAGCGATGATTTCCAGCCAATCAAACCTTTTGCAGAGCGCCGCGACACGGTCGAGTAACCGGCTGGGTAAACTTTCACGCAGCGAAAGGCTCCTTGCCCACCTCATCCTGTGCAGATCCATGCGATATGGAAAAGCTCTTGCCGCAGAAGCTATCCCGCCAGCTTGCGAACATGTCTGATGCCATCGGTGCTCCGAAGAGATAGCCTTGCGCCGTCGCACAACCGTTTTCCTGCAAAAACACCAGTTGCTCCGGCGTTTCCACGCCTTCTGCGACCACATCAAAGTTCAGGCTCTGCGCCATCGCCAAAATCGTTTGTACAATCGACTTGTTGCTTTCTTCATTCCCGAGCCCCGAAATGAAGCTGCGGTCGATCTTGAATGTGTCGAACGGCAAGCTCTGTAAGTGGGCTAGGCTGGAATATCCGGTACCGAAATCGTCGATTGCGAAGCGAATGCCTGCATCCCGAAGCGGACGGGTGGTGTTTTTCAAGGCTTCCGGGTCAGCCATCGCGACCGTCTCGGTCACCTCCAACTCCAGTTGTTCCGGCGGAAATCCCGTTTCCTCGAGAATTTGCATCACCCGTGCTGTAAAACCTGGCTGTTCAAGTTGGCAAACAGACACATTGACGGCCAGCGGCAGTTCCTTGCCAGCCTCAAGCCACGCCCGCCCTTGTTCACAGGCCAGCCTCAAGACTTCCTCGCCAAGAGGCACAATCAATCCTGTTTCCTCCGCGACATCGATAAACGCCCCGGGACCCAGCAGGCCGCGAGTTGGGTGGTTCCAGCGCGCAAGAGCTTCCACTCCCACGATTGTCGTGCTCCGGCAATCGATTTTGGGCTGAAAAAAGACGGTGATCTGACCGCTCAGCAGCGCATTGCGCAGGTCGTTTTCGACAAGGAGGCGTTCCTTTGCATAAAGGCTGCTTTCCACATCCTGGTAAAACCTCAGGGCGTTCCCGCCAAGCCTCTTAGCTGCATACATGGCAATGTCCGCGTTCTTAAGGATAGAGGTGTAATCATCTCCATCATCCGGAAAGACGGACACACCAAAACTCGCCCCGACGCTCAACACCAAACCATTTACCTCGCAGGGACGTTCCACCGCCTCCACCAGCCGGCTGGCAACCTGCGTCACATCACGGCGAGCATCCGAAACTGGATAGAACACTGCGAACTCGTCACCACCCAGCCTTGCCACCAGCGGTTCGACAGGAGATGTCTCCGCATTTTCGCTATCAGCCAAGGCCTCGCCCGCCCTGCTCCCATCAGCCCTGATTGCCTCCTTGAACCGTTCTCCGATTTCTTTCAGCAAGGTGTCACCGCAGTCATGGCCATAACTGTCGTTCACCCGCTTGAAGCGGTCGAGATCAATGAAGAGAACAGCCAGCTTGCGATGTTCGCCTTCCATCCCGCCCATGTACCTCAGGCAATGCTGACGGAAGAATTCCCGATTGGGCAAGCCGGTCACACTATCGACAAATGCCAGGCGGTTGATCTGATCAAGGTTCTCCCGAACCCGTGCAACCATGTCGCGGTAGGCCCGCGCCAGGACCCCGATCTCATCACGCCTTTCGACTGGAAACGGTGCATCAAAATTACCGGCGCTTACGGAATGTGCTGTCTGCGTCAGATCCTTGATCGGTCCCAGAAACTCAGTCCCCAAATGGAACGCCACTGGTATGCAAAAGCCGAGCAAAACCAAAGCGATCGTCGCATTGCGGCGCCATATCAGCCATATCACCCCTGCAGCTTCGGGCCGGGGCACTACAATCAATGCTGCTCCCAGTATTTTCTGACCGCTTGCGTCCCACACCGGAAAAGTCATTGTCACGCGGCGAGGGGTTATGCGACTGGCCTCCTGCCCGCCCGAGAGCGCTTCCAGCAGCAACGGATTAAGCTCGATGTCATCAAAATAACTGGTTGCCGAGTCCGAGTCGGCCGTGATTTCCCGTGCAGGATCGTAAACCTGTACCAGCTCGACAATTCCACTGCTGGCGATACTCTCCAGCTCTTGCTCCAGAATGAGGTAGTGGTGGTTCGTCAGATGAGGGACAGCCAGACGACTAACCGTTGCCCCGACCGATCTGGCGTGCTCAATGTTTCTATTTTCCTCGTCGTGGAGGTCCAGATAACTGGCAACTACAATCATCACGATTGTCAGGGCCAGGAACAGGCCGGTAACAAGCAGGACAAAACGGGAGCGCAGCCCAGGAACCCATTCCCAGATCGAGCGCCCAAGAGCAACCATTTGTGCTCCAATCGATAGCTGCACCTAACCGCCTCCCAGGAAACAACCCTGGCCATACCCACCAACGGGCTTCGAACCTGCTTAATTATGCCAAGTCTTTATTGAATGCTGATTGACCCTCTCCGAAAATTTTCAGCTTCGCCGTAAAGTATAGAGATGTCGTTCACCGGCTAATGATTGCCGTTTGAAGCCGCAACGTTAAGCCATCGATAACGGCTTTGTTTTCGAGATTGAAAAGTTTTTCCGCGTTAACTTTTCCCGAAAAGAATGTAATCAAAATGTCATATATGTCTCATTGTGGAACGGGACCGAAAACCTTTCAAAGGACTCCAGCCCCTTATCGGGAGGGCCGGAAGACCCAGCAGAATCGGTTCCCACAACGAAAAAGGCCTGCCCCGGGCAGGAGCAGGCCAAATATACATTTCACAATAGCCAGTTGCTCAGGCGATCGCAGCTTCCGTTTTCGCTTTGACCTCGTCGAGCGTTACATCGGGAGCAAGCTCGACAACAGACAGGCCGTTAGCGGTCACATCAAAAACCCCGAGGTTCGTGATGATCCTGTCAACACAATGAACTCCGGTCAGCGGCAGCGAGCATTCCTTCAAGAGCTTGGAGTCTCCAGCTTTGGAGGTATGGTCCATCAGCACGACAACGCGCTTGACGCCGGCCACAAGGTCCATGGCACCGCCCATCCCCTTGACCATTTTGCCCGGGATCATCCAGTTGGCCAGATCGCCCGTTTCCGACACTTCCATAGCGCCAAGGATCGACAAATCGATATGCCCGCCACGTACCATCGCAAAGCTGTCGGCGGAGGAGAAAAAGCTCGTCTGCGGCAGCTCGGTGATGGTTTGCTTTCCAGCATTGATCAGGTCGGCATCGACCTCGTCGTCGGTTGGGAACGGCCCCATGCCAAGCATGCCGTTTTCCGATTGCAGCGTTACATGCACGCCTTCGGGAATGTAGTTGGATACAAGCGTCGGGATACCGATCCCGAGATTGACGTAAAACCCGTCCTGCAGCTCTTGCGCCGCCCGCTTGGCCATATCATCACGTGTCCAGGCCATGTTTAACTCCTCACTTCCCTCAGGCGTCGCGTGTGGTGCGCTTTTCGATGCGCTTTTCGAAGGTTCCGGCAATGATCCGGTCAACGAAAATACCAGGCGTATGAATGTGGTCCGGATCAAACGTCCCGGTTTCCACGATCTCTTCGACCTCGACCACTGTGACCTTACCGGCCGTCGCCATCATCGGGTTAAAATTGCGTGCCGTTTTGCGGTAAATGAGATTGCCTTCCTTGTCCGCTTTCCAGGCTTTTACAAGGGAAATGTCCGCCAGCAATCCAGTTTCAAGGATATAGGTTTCCCCATTGAAATCCTTATGTTCCTTGCCTTCGGCAATCAGCGTCCCAACACCGGTCTTTGTATAGAAGCCTGGGATGCCGGCCCCGCCTGCACGAATACGTTCCGCCAGGGTTCCCTGCGGGTTGAATTCAAGTTCCAGCTCGCCATTCAGATACTGCTTCTCGAAAGTGGCGTTTTCTCCAACGTAAGATGAAACCATCTTTTTGATCTGGCGGGTCTGAAGCAGCAACCCAAGTCCGAAATCATCAATGCCAGCATTGTTGGAAATGGCGGTAATGTCTTTCGCACCAGTTTCGCGCAAAGCAGTTATCAGGTTTTCGGGAATACCGCAGAGGCCAAATCCCCCTGCCATAATGGTCATGCCGTCGAAAACCAGACCGTCGAGCGCTGCCGCCGCGTCCGGATAAATCTTGTTCATACTATTCTCCCAGAAGACCTTCCTAGCCGGTTGGCGGCAACTTGACCGCAGCGCAGCGCCGCCGTCAAGAAAGAATTGCACTGCACAAGAAAGCCCGCGCCTTTCCGACGGCTCTTCACTATTTACCCTGCTTGCAGAAAAACGGCGCCAGACCGGCCTGATTGGTAATGCTGTGTTTCCGGCCTGCGGCAATATGGTATGTAATTTATTAAAATTGATAATCACGATTGACCATCAAGGCTTTGGGCCAGCACCCGCGCCTTGGGGTGGAGCAACAAAGCCGGTGTATCAGTTCCTGTCGACAATCTTCAAGATCGCGCTCACGTCGCTGATCGTTGGTGTTGTTCTGTCGGCAATAGACATCACGGCGGCCGACCTTCTTGAGAAAGTCGGCCTAACCCCGGAAAGCCTTTGGGACTATCTTCAAAAAGGCATCGCCTGGGCGGTTCCCAATGTCATTCTCGGCTCTCTGATCGTGATCCCGGTCTGGATCGTCATCTACCTCTTCCGGCCGCCAAGAGGTTGAAGCCGACGGACACCCGCTACGCGCGGCCAGGCGCCGTTCTCTTACCCTTGCGCAAAAGCCGCCCGCTCGTCACGTTCACGCTGCACTTGCTGACGCTTGGTCACAAGCGATGTCGCAATGACGCCACATGTCACCAGAACCACCAGAATAGTGCAAACGGCGTTGATCTCCGGTGTCACTCCGAGGCGGACTTGAGAGTATATTTTCATCGGCAGCGTGGTCGCCCCCGGGCCCGTCGTGAAACTGGCGATAACGAGATCGTCCAAAGACAGGGTAAATGCGAGCATCCAGCCTGCGATGACGCCCGGCAGAATAATCGGCAAGGTGATCAGGAAAAAGGTTTTCAGAGGCGGGCATCCTAAATCCTCCGCGGCTTCCTCCATGCTTCTATCGAAGCTGACCAGCCGGGACTGCACCACAACCGCCACATAACACATGGCAAAGGTCGTGTGAGCGATCATCACGGTCCAGAACCCGCGCGCCTGATCGAGGGCAACGAACAGGAGCAGCAGTGACAGCCCAAGAATAACCTCCGGCATCACGAGAGGCGCAAAGACCATTCCCGAAAACAAGGACCGGCCGAGAAACCGACCCGAACGGGACAGGACCATGGCAGCTGTCGTTCCAAGCACCGTTGCCAGACTGGCAGAGAGAAACGCCACCTTGAGGGTCACCCAGGCCGCATCGAGAAGCTGCTCGTTTTTAGAGAGCTCCACATACCATTTGGTCGAAAAGCCTCCCCAGACTGTGACCAGCCGCGATTCATTGAACGAGAAGATGACCAGCAGGACAATCGGGAGGTACAGGAACCCGAATCCGAAAACCAGGGACGTGACATTAAACCAGGTCGGACCGGATCTCATGACTGCTTCTCCGCCAATTTCTGCTGGTGGTTTTGGAACAGGACAATCGGAACAACCAGGATTAGCAGCAGGATAACGGCGACAGCCGAAGAGACTGGCCAGTCCCGGTTGGCAAAAAATTCGATCCAGAGTGTCTTGCCGATCATCAGCGTGTTCGAGCCTCCCAGAAGATCCGGGATTACAAACTCGCCGACAGCGGGAATAAATACGAGAAAACAGCCGGCCACTATACCGGGAAGCGACAAGGGCAGAGTAACCTTCCAGAACGCCTTCCATGGCGGGCAGCCCAGATCCTCGGCCGCCTCCAGCAGGCTGATATCCAGCTTTTCCAGGCTGGCATACAGTGGCAGAACGAGGAACGGCAGATAGGAATAAACAATGCCGATGTAAACGGCGATGTTTGTGTTCATGATCACCAGCGGCTCGTCAATCACCCCGAGAGCAAGCAGTAACTGATTGAGCAGCCCTTCATTCTTCAAAATCCCGATCCAGGCGTAAACGCGGATCAGAAATGACGTCCAAAAGGGCAGAATGACAAGCATCAGAAGCGTCGGGCGCCAGGCTTTGGGGCTTCGGGCCATGCCGTAAGCAACCGGATATCCGACCAGCAGCGTGATCAGCGTTGAGATAAACGCGATTTCGACACTGGACAGATAGGATTTCCAATAAAGGTCATCCTCGGTCAGCCAGACGTAATTTTCCCATGAGAACCCCGAGAGGAGCTCGCGCAGACCTTCAAACCCTTTCGCCGGATCGAATGTCGGCAGATAGGGTGGGATGGAGACCGCGACCTCCGACAGGGAAATTTTGAAAACAATAAAAAATGGCGTCAGGAAAAACACCAGGAGCCAGGCATAGGGGATAGCAATCAGCAGCCAGCCCCCAATCGTTCTGCGTGGTGCGTCTTGCGTTTCCGAGCTCATCGCTTCACCCACCCTCTCACGCGGTCAAAATGACGCCGGCGTCCCGTTCCCACGCCAGAACGACCTTTTCGTCCCAGGTTATGGGGCGTTCGACCAGCCGTGTGACATTCGCCACCGTGGAGCGCAGCGTGGCTTCATCGCCGACCCGGGAGTGGAAAATGGAAACGTCACCCAGGTAGGCGATGTCCCAAACTTCCGCTGCCACCTGGTTGGTTCCTGACACCTCCGCCCCGCCATGGGCAATGCGGATCTTTTCCGGTCGGATCGCGTACCAGACCATGTCGCCAGCCACCGCATCCGTTTCCTGGACCGTGTCGATCTTAAATCCATGCCCGACCGACTCGAGCATGCTCCCCTTGGCGGAAGTTTCCAGAACCCTGGCCTTGATCAGATTCACATCCCCGATAAAATCGGCCACGAACTTCGAGTTCGGGGTTTCATAGATTTCCGTCGGCGTTGCCACCTGTTTGATTTTACCGGCATCCATCACCGCAATGCGGTCGGCCACCGTCATCGCCTCCTCCTGATCATGCGTCACGATCAAGAAGGTGGTCTTCAGCTCTTCCTGAATGTTCATCAGTTCGAACTGCGTTTCCTCCCGCAGCTTGCGGTCAAGCGCGCCTAGGGGCTCATCGAGCAGCAGAACCTTGGGTTTTTTTGCCAAAGAGCGTGCCAGCGCCACGCGTTGGCGCTGGCCACCCGACAGCTGATGCGGCTTGCGCTTGGCGAATTTCTCCATCTTTGTAAGCCGTAACATCTCGGCGACCCGGTCCTTGATCGCGTCCTTCGCCATTTTGTCCTGTTTCAAGCCAAAAGCGATGTTGGCCTCAACACTCATGTGCGGGAAAAGCGCATAGGACTGGAACATCATATTGGCCGGCCGCCGGTAGGGAGGCACCCCGGCGAGATCCTGGCCATCCAGAAAAATTTGCCCTTCTGTTGGCGACTCGAACCCGGCGAGCATCCGCATCATCGTCGTCTTGCCACAGCCGGAACCGCCCAGGAGAGCAAAAAACTCCCGTTCGTAGATCTTGAGACTCAGGTTATCGACCGCCGTGAAATCCCCGAAGCGTTTCGTCACATTCCGGAACTCTATGAACGGTTTGGACGCCGTGTCATCCCAAGGTGCAAATTCGCGCCGTACCGGCCCGATTGGTTTCTTCGCCAAGGTCCTATCCCCACCAAGTCTCAGGAAAGAAAAGGGCGGGTTCTTTGAACCCGCCCTCCTGATCAGCTGCCGCTCTTGACCTTAGTCCAGACGCGGTTCTGGACACGAGAAACCTTGGCTGGTTTCGTCGTTGTGGTGTAGAGCTTCTTGACCGTCGCTTCATCTGGATAGATAGCCGGATCCTCCAGCACTTCCTTGTCGACAAGTTCCTGGCTGTCCTTGTTGCCGTTGGCATAGAAGATGTAATTGGATGCCTTGGCGATCACTTCCGGACGCATGATGTAGTTCAGGAATTCATGGGCCTCTTCAACATGCTGTGCATCCGCCGGGATGGCCATGTTGTCAAACCACATCAGAGCTCCCTCCTTTGGAATGACATATTCCACCGTGACACCGTTATCTGCCTCCGCAGCACGATCACGGGCCTGCAAAATATCCCCGGACCAGCCAACCGCGAGACAGATGTCACCGTTCGCGAGCGCATTGATATATTCGGACGAATGGAACTTACGAATATAAGGACGGATCGACTGCATGAGATCGCCGGCTTTTTCAATCTCTGCTTTGTCGTTAGAATCCGGATCAAGACCAAGATAGTTCAGCGCCGCGGGAATCATTTCCTCAGGGGTATCCAAAACAAAAATACCGCAGTCAGCAAATTTGGAGACAACGTCCTGCTTGAAGATCATGTCCCAGCTGTCGACCGGCGCATCCGGCATGATTTCCTTGACCTTACCGACATTGTAACCAATGCCGGTCGTGCCCCACATGTAGTTGATGGCGTGCTCGTTGCCCGGATCGTATTTCAGCAGGCGGTCCTCAATGTCCTTCCACATGTGTTTCAGGTTCGGGAGCTTCGACTTGTCAAGCTTTTGAAACACCCCTGCCTGAATCTGGCGTCCAAGAAACGTGCCTGTCGGAACCACGACATCGTAGCCTGTCCCACCGGCCAGAAGCTTGGTTTCCAGGATCTCGTTACTGTCGAAAACATCGTAGACGACCTTGATGCCCGTTTCCTTGGTGAAATCGGTCAAGATCGACTCGTCGATATAGTCGGACCAGTTGTAAACATTGACGACACGGTCCTGGGCAAGCGCGGAACCAGCCGTCAGGCCGAGCGCTGCAACCCCAATCAGGATACCCTTGATCATAATTTTGAACTCCACTTCAGAAGGTAAAACAGTGCAGCCGTTTTTCGGCTTTTTATCGTTTGCTACCGACAGCTCCAAGACCGCCGCCATTCCAAACCGTTCAGGTCACCTGCGCGTCTTCCCCTAGGCGCGGGCCATTCCGATATTGTCAGATATTACAGTCCATGTCCTACAAGTAAGTCTGTCTTTCCAAGCTTGAGATCTCACGACCAAATTCGTTCATCTCTTCTTTCTTGATTTCCGTCAGGACTTTATGCATTTCCTCACCGACGGCTTCCTTCATCCGGCCTGATGCTTCGAACGCGTCTATTGCTTCGTCCATCCATGGTGTGAGGCGTTTGTGTTTCTTCTCATAGGCGTTGCCTTCAACCGGAGCAGGCGGAGCCTTTTTGCTGACCAGCCCCTCCAGCATACCAGCAAGAACACCGACAAGTACGAAATACGGGTTCGCATCCGCACCGGCAATCCGATGTTCAATCCGGGCAGCTTCCGGCGTGCTTGCCGGAACACGCAGGGCAACCGACCTGTTGTCAAAACCCCAGCAAATCGAGGTCGGCGCATAGGAGCCAGGCTGCATCCGGCGGAACCCATTGAAGGTTGAGGTGAAAAGAAGCAATGCCTCCGGCATGGTCTCCAACAGACCACTGATCGCATGCCCCAAGCGTTTAGAACCGGTCTCGGGATGGGCGAAAATATTGCCGTCCTTGTCTTCCATGGAGACATGAACGTGCATGCCGTTCCCTGGCCATTCAACAAACGGCTTGGCCATAAAGGAGGCTTTCAGATTGTGCTTGCGGGCCACACCTTGCACCAAGCGCCGCAAAAGCACCACTGCTCGCTTCCAGTGGAAACCATGTTCCGCCCAGACCTGAGAAAAGGAACATCGCGATCATCGAATACATAATAACCTGATTTTCTTCTCTCGCAACA
>JBNKOQ010000080.1:0-10539 GCA_050294735.1 Roseibium sp.
ACGAACGTTGAGACGGCCTTCGACGAATTGACCGCGGATATGCTGAAAACGTCGGAAGCTGCCGCGGAACATGGCCAGAGCACCAATCTTCTCTCATTCCTGATCAACTTCGCAGCATCCCTTGTCGCGCTCGGAACTTCGGTAGGATTTGCCTGGTTTGTCAGCCGTGGATTGGCACTGCCGATCATTGGTCTGACGGAAACGACGAAACGGGTTGCCGAAGGAGAGTTGGAAGCGGAAGTTCCTTATCTCGACCGCTCCGATGAACTTGGAGACCTGGCAAATGAAATCGAGGAATTCCGGGCCAGCGCCCAGCGGTCGGGTATCGAGTTGATTGAGAATACCCGCATCAAAGTGGCCTTGGACAATTGTTCGACCAACGTGATGGTCGCCGATACGGATGGCCATATCGTCTATATGAACAAATCCGTAGAGGCGATGATGAAGAATGCCGAACAGGATTTGCGTCAGGAGTTCTCTGGTTTCGATGCGGAGAAACTGGTTGGTACAAATATTGATATCTTCCACAAGAACCCTTCGCATCAGCGCAGTTTGCTGGAGCGGTTGAGTTCAACCTTCCAGACGCAAATCGCCGTCGCGGGGCGCGAGTTTGGTCTCATTGCCAACCCTGTCCGGGATACGAAAGGCAATCGTCTTGGTGCGATCGTCGAGTGGTCCGACATTACTGAAGAGCGCCGTGTCGAACGTGAAATTTCCGATCTCGTTGAGGCAGCAGCCAACGGAAACCTCAGGGCAAGTCTCACACTGGACGGCAAGAAAGACTTCATGTTGCGGTTGTCGACGTCCATCAACGAGCTTTGCGAAACAACCGCGAATGCACTCGACGATGTTAACGACAAGCTGCGCAGTTTGTCCCAGGGCGATCTTACGAGCCGGGTAACGGCCCAGTATTCGGGCATGTTCGAGGAACTCAAGAACAGCCTGAATGATACGGCTGACCGCTTGTCTGAAATTGTGACGGATGTCGCGAACGGAGCGGCGGAGGTCACCAACGCGTCCGCGGAAATTACGTCCGGGACCACCGATCTTTCAGAGCGGACGGAGCAACAGGCTTCCAACCTCGAAGAGACATCGGCTTCCATGGAGGAAATGGCTGCGACCATCCGGCAGAATGCCGAGAACGCACAACAGGCCGATCAACTGGTCTCCAGCGCCAATCAGGTGGCCACGCGCGGCGGGGATGTCGTCACCCGTGCCGTTTCTGCCATGAGCCGCATCGAGGCATCTTCGCAAAAGATCTCGGACATCATCGGGGTCATCGACGAGATCGCCTTCCAAACCAACCTCCTGGCACTGAATGCTGCGGTGGAAGCAGCCAGGGCAGGCGATGCCGGTAAAGGCTTTGCCGTTGTGGCTTCCGAGGTCCGGTCCCTTGCTCAGAGGTCATCTGAAGCAGCCAAGGACATCAAGGAGCTAATCGTTGAAAGCGGCGGGCAGGTAACCGACGGTGTTGATCTGGTGAACAACACCGGGGAAACGCTTGAGGAGATCGTCACCTCCGTCAAGAAAGTCGCCGATATTGTGTCTGAAATTGCAGCGGCCAGCCGTGAGCAGGCGACGGGTGTTGAGGAAATCAACAAAGCTGTCAGTGAGATGGACGAAATGACCCAGCAGAATTCCTCGCTGGTGGAAGAAAATGCCGCCGCTTGCCGCATGCTTCAAAGCCAGGCTGAAAACATGAGCCAGCGGATGTCCTTCTTCAAAACGGATGCTGCGATGACCGCGGGCAGGCCACAGGCTCCGGTTAGGGCCCAAAACGTGGCTACCATTGGCCGCGGCGGTGGAGCTGTCTCTTATGCCGGTTCGTCCCGGGGCGGTGCCGTAGCATTGCAGGAAAACCTGGCTGTAGCCATCAAGGACGATGACGACTGGAAGGAATTCTAAGCCTTTTGTACCTCCGGCGGGCGTCATCGCCTGCCGGACATAACCTGTTAGAGAGTTTCTGATGTCGGTTGTTGCTGAAAAAGAGCAGGTGAGGGAATTCCGGTTTCGCAAACAGGAATTCAGGTATCTGGCGGATCTGGTGAAAGATCAGACCGGGATTGTCCTCGCCGATCACAAGATGAACATGGTCTATTCGCGGCTGGTCCGGCGTCTCAGAGCGTTGCAGCTCGACAGTTTCGAAACTTACTGCGGCCTGCTTGAAGGAGACGCAGCAGGCGACGAATTGGGTTTGTTCATCAATGCCATAACAACAAACTTGACGCGTTTCTTTCGTGAGCCCCATCACTTCGAACACCTGGCGGAAAAAATGCGGGAGCAATTCGATGACGCCCCGATTGCCACACGGATAAGAATCTGGTCGGCAGGATGTTCCTCCGGAGAGGAGCCCTATTCCATTGCCATGACGATGGCTGAAAGCCTGAAGCGCTTGTCGTCCTGCGACTTCCGGATCCTTGCCACAGATCTCGACACGTCCATGGTGGACCACGCTTCGGCTGGCCAGTATCAACTGAGCCACTCCGAGGGATTATCCAAGGCGAGATTGGCCAAGTGGGCAGTCCAGGAGCGCGATCAAAACACGTTCACGATCAAGCCGGGCCTGCGCGACCGCATTACATTCAAACAGCTCAATCTCCTGCACGGCTGGCCTATGAAAGGGCAGTTCGATGCAATCTTTTGCCGGAACGTGATGATCTATTTTGACGGTCCGACAAAGGAACGCCTGCTGGCCCGGTTTTACGACCAGCTCGTGCCGGGAGGGTGGCTGTACATCGGGCATTCCGAGACGATTCTCGATCAACGGGACCGTCTCATTCCGAGAGGTAAAACGATCTATCAGAAAGCGGTGTCATGAGTTTAGTGCATCGCCACGCGCATCAGAGTTCAACGCTGATCGCGGCTCACCTCGAACATACCGAGATGCAGCATAAGGTTCGTGTTTTGCCCGGGGATGCCCGGACGGTTAGCGGAGCGGAGCAGACGTTGGTGACCATTTTGGGATCCTGCGTGGCTGCCTGTATCCGGGATCCGAAAACAGGTTTTGGCGGAATGAACCATTTTATGTTGCCGGCAAGTGAGACGGGAGAGTGGAGCGGCACCAATGCTGCCATGCGGTATGGCAACTATGCCATGGAAGCGCTCATCAATGCGGTACTGAAAAGCGGTTGTAAGCGTGAAGATCTTGAAATCAAGGTGTTCGGAGGGGCGAACCTTGGTTTTCATACGGCGAAGGTGGGCACCAAGAATGTCGAGTTCGTCAAAGAATATCTGAAAACGGAAGGCCTGCGCATCGCGGCTTCCGATGTGGGGGGATCTCATGGCCGGCGCGTTTACTATCGCCCGTCGTCTGGCGTTGTCCGGCAAGCTTACATTCGAACGAACCAGACGCGCAGTGTTGTGGCCGATGAACTGAATTACGCACGAAACCTGAACACTGAGCAGGTTTCCGGTTCCATCGAACTGTTCTGAGGAATGTCCGGAATGTCAGGCAAGACGAGAGTACTGATTGTCGATGACAGCGCCCTTGTTCGGCAAATGCTGGGCGAAATGCTGTCGTCCGACCCGGGCATCGAGGTCGTTGGAGCGGCATCCGACCCTGTTTTCGCCCGGCAAATGATCAAGGATCTGAATCCGGATGTCCTGACGCTCGATGTCGAGATGCCGCGTATGGACGGCCTGCACTTTCTCGAAAAGCTGATGACGTTGCGGCCGATGCCAGTTGTGATGGTTTCGTCGCTGACACAGAAGGGGGCGGATGCGGCTTTTCGTGCAATGGAACTTGGCGCGGTGGACATTGTTGCCAAGCCGGTGATGGATCTGAGAGGCTCTTTTCACAGTCTGCAGGCGGAGATCGTGGCGAAGGTAAAGGCTGCCGCGCATGCGCGTGTTCGCACCTTGTCTTCCACCCAGCAAAAAGCGCCAAGGCTGGCCGTATCGCCGCATTATAAAACCACCGAACGCGTTGTTTGTATCGGAGCCTCCACCGGTGGTGTTGAGGCTCTGGCGCATGTGTTGAGGGCTTTGCCGGGTGATGCCCCGGCGATTGCGATTACGCAGCATATGCCAGCCAGCTTCACATCCAAGTTTGCGGCCAGATTGAACGGCATTTGCGCCCTCAATGTCGCGGAGGCTAAAGGCGGGGAGAGGATGTTGCCGGGGCATGCATATCTCGCACCCGGTGGAACGCATTTGAGGATCAAGCGTTCCGGGGCCAACTACGTTTGTCACATCGGTGGAACCGAAGCGGTAAGCGGGCACTGCCCCTCGGTCGATGTGTTGTTCAATTCGGCGGCCGAGAACATCGGTGTCAACGCCGTCGGCGTCCTCTTGACGGGGATGGGGCGGGACGGGGCCGAAGGCCTGAAGGCCATACGCGATGCTGGTGGCGCCACCCTGGGGCAGGATGAGGCCAGCTGTGTGGTCTACGGCATGCCGAGGGTTGCCTATGAGATTGGCGGTGTGGAACGGCAGGTCACGCTTAACGCGGTGGCGGGCGCAATTCTCGACGCAGGGACAGTAGACGGAAAACGGGCGGTTCGTATCTGATTATTCAGTAGAACACATGAAATACGGGACTGGGGGCCATAATGGTGGCGAGTAGTAAGGCCGATAACATGATGCCTGAGTATGAAGGCACCGGGGACCAGCCTGCCAATGAAGCAGACGAGTTCCCGGCGTTTGATGACCCAGGTCTGGAGGGGGCGGATAATGCGGCCCCGCTTGATGACAAGGATGCGCTTGCGCGTCTCACTGATCTGCGTTCTGTGCAACAGCAGACACTTGAGTTTTTGATCGGTGAGATCGCCGGTGTTTCGGACTACGTGGAAGAAAACACGTCGACGCTGACGCAGCGTTTCCAGTCTATGGCAGTAGCCTCACGCGATCAGAGTCAGGTGGTCGAATCCCTGGCGTTCGATGTTCAGCACATCGCCGTCGAGGATGATCACATACCGGTTAGCGAGCTTGCGCGTGATCTGGCGAACACGATGGAGGAGTTCTTCAAGAAGGTGGTCTTCCTGTCGTCCCGCGGCGTGCGTATGTCCTACACACTCGACGATATTTTCAAAGTTCTGGAAAACATGCAGGACAGCATTGCCGAGATCGAGAGGATCAACAAGCAGACACATCTCCTGGCACTGAACGCCAAGATTGAGGCGGCCAGAGCTGGGGATGCGGGCACGGGGTTTGCCGTTGTCGCGGATGAAGTCCGTCAACTGGCCACGTCAGTCAATGTTTTGTCGTCTGAACTGCGGGAGCAGACAAGCAACGTCACTTCAGGTTTGGAAGGTGGCTATGGCATTATCAAGGAAATTTCCTCCGTTGACTTGTCCGATGACAATATTGCCGCGCATGAACGCTTGAAGGTGATGACCAGCGGTTTTGTGAACCAAAGTGCCCAGTTGGCAGATGCACTCAAGCGAAGTGCTGAAGTTAGCCAGAAAATGGAACAGGAGATCGGGGCCTCCATCGTTGGGCTTCAGTTTCAAGACAGAGCAAAGCAACGGCTGGAAGGGGTCAGCGATGCGATCCTCAAAATGCTGGCTGTGACGGCTGAGTCGCTGCCCGAGAATGCCGTTTCAATTGCCGAAACAAGCCTGGAGTTCCGTCAATCGCTGGCATCGGAAATCGCCAACATCTTCAAGTTGGGAGCGCTGAAAGCTGCTTATCAAGCGGAATTCGGTCTTGCAAGCGAGTTGCCTGAAGAGGGGACACCTCAATCGCAGAGCTCCGCCGATGCGGGCGATGATGATGACGATGACATAGAGCTTTTCTAGCTCGTAACATAAAAATGAGGGCGATATGGATTTGCGTACGGAAAACGATGGGGCCTGTTTCACCGCCTTTTTAAGCGGCCAGCTGAAGTACCAGGACAGTGGAGCCTTTCGGGTCCTGGTGGAGGACATCAACGCCTCCGAGGCAAAGCGCTGCGTTTTTGACATGTCGGGATTGACCGCTGTGGATTCCGCCGGATTGGGAATGCTGGTCATTGCGTCGGATGCCAGCAAAAAGAATGGCTGGTCTTTGACCTTGAGTGGTGCAACTGGGCAGGTTCGCAAGCTCCTCGATCTCTCCCGTTTCGATCAATTGATGACAATAGCCGACTGAGGCTGCGCTCTAGAAAGGGGGAGGCAATGGCCGGATCAGCTCTCACCAGTGCGGACTTTGCTGATCAGGGGTTGGCACTTAGCAGCACGTCGCTTGGGCTGGGCACATTGGCCGATGCCAGGATACTGCTGATCGATGACAGCAGGTTTGCGCGCAAGACGATCAACGCGATCCTGGCAAACCACGGTTTCACTAACGTCAAGCTGGCGATGGATGGGGACGAGGGGGTCCGGATTGCGGAAGAATGGCAGCCGGAACTGGTCATTACCGATCTCTATATGCCGGTGATGACCGGGTTTGACGTGTGCCGGGAACTTCGGGCGAAGAAGCTCTTTCGGGAAACGCCAATCGTCGTGCAGACCTCCGCTGATACACCGTCGTTGCGCGGCGATGTTTTTGACGCCGGCGCTACGGACCTGATCACCAAGCCCATTAATGCACGGGAATTGCTTAGCCGTATCCATGTGCATCTGGAACGTCTTCGGCTCATCGAAAGCCTGAAGTCCTACCGCAGGCAAATGCGGGAGGAGCTGAATTCCGCAAAAGCCATGCAGATGGAACTTTTGCCGGCCGAACAGCTTATAGACGATCTGGAGCAGTTGTTCCCTGTACGCTTCGCTTGGCATAGCCAGCCGTGTCACGGGCTGGCAGGCGATATCTGGGGAGCCGACCAGCTGGATGAAAATCGCGTCCGCGTATGGAGTGCCGACTTTACGGGCCATGGTGTGCGATCCGCCCTCAATACCTTTCGCCTCAACACCTTTCTGAGAACGTCACTGAAGGGGGAATTGCATGGGCCGAGCCGGTGGCTGGCTGCTGTCAATGAGTTCCTCTGCGATGTGTTGCCGATTGGCCAGTTCGCGACAATGCTCTGCTGCGATATCGATTTCAGCAAAGATATGATTTCCATTGCATCCGCAGGAGCGCCCGAACCTGTCATGGAACACGATGGACGGAATACTCTCGTTGAAATCGGTGGCATGCCCCTTGGTATCAGCGATACGGCAACCTTCGAGGAAGTTCAGCTCCCTTTCAATCCGGGGTGCTGTCTCTTTGCTTACAGCGATGCCTTGATTGAAACCCCTACTGCCGAAGAACCGCTTTATGACACCGAGGGCCTGCTTGCGCGGCTTGATGAACTTACAAAAAGCCCCTTGGAGAAACGTCCGAACCATCTTCTTTCCAATCTGGCGGAGGCTGCTCCGAGCGGTCTGGACGATGATCTGACACTGATTTTCCTTCAGCACAACGGTGGATATACGAGCCGGGATGCGATTGCCTCCTCAAGGGAGGAACGGCTCAGTTGCGCAGAGCCAAAGGTTCCGGCGCGCTCCGGAGGAACACTTGAAACCATCGAAGCGGCGTTGGCGAACCCGGTTTCCAGCGTTTCGATTACAATTCGGACCATGCAGGAGGCGGCCGTCCTGGCCGAACGCCTGGCGCGGCAGTACCCGGACCCGGATACTGTGGCCACAGGCATTTGGGAGTTGCTTGCCAATGCAATCGAACACGGGAACCTGGGTATAAAACACTCGGAAAAAACCGACCTCATCCTCAAAAATGAACTCAATGCGGAAATTGAACGGCGGCTGGCGCTGCCGTTATTCAGGGACCGCTGCGCTCAAGTGGAATTCCGGCGTGAGCCGCACCAAATCGTTTTGACAATCCAGGACGAAGGCGAGGGGTTTGACTTTGAAACCTACCTTGAGGGAAAGGCCCGTCTCGATGCTCCGAACGGGCGGGGTATCGCGATTGCCCAGGAACTCTGCTTCGATCGCCTCGTCTATCATGGCGATGGCAATTGGGTGGAGGCGACGCTGGAGCTGCCGTCTGAAGACGGGGAATCCGAGGAATAGCCTGTCTTTGATGACAGGCTGCAGCAGTCCGCCGCCGAAAAGAGCCGCATTACCGCTTGGCATATCAACCCGATCCGATATGAATATGGGCGTTTGCACCACGCAAATGACCTCTATTTATGCCGGAGAGGGCTGGAATGCGGATTTGTCCGACCAAACAGGATGTGCGGGACTTTGTGAAAGAGATCCGGCACGGGAGGCAAACAATCTCCCTGGTCCCGACCATGGGATATTTGCACGAGGGGCATTTGTCGCTGGTTCGCGAGGCTACCCGGCGGGCTGATAACGTTATCGTTTCAATTTTCGTCAATCCGACTCAATTCGGTCCGAATGAGGACTTGGCATCTTATCCGCGCGACCCGGATCGCGACCTTGCCCTTCTTGAAAAAGAAGGGGTTTCTGCTGTCTTCATGCCCACGACCGATGAAATGTATGGCGGGGCGGGAGATGCGTTTGTTGAAGTCCCGGGCTTGTCCGGCATACTCCAGGGAGCCTTGCGGCCCGGCCACTTCCGGGGTGTTTCCACCGTGGTCTCGAAGCTGTTCAACATCGTTCAGCCTGATCTGGCTGTCTTTGGCGAGAAGGACTACCAGCAGCTCGCGTTGATCCGGCAGATGGTGCGCGATCTGGATATGCCGCTGGACATTGTCGGACACCCGACGGTCCGTGAAGAGGATGGCCTGGCGATGTCCTCGCGTAATGTCCGTCTTTCGGAGACCGAACGCGCAGAGGCTGTTGCTTTGAACCATGCCCTGACGGCTGCCGAGCGTGCGGCCGACACCCGCCGCCCTGGCATCGCTGAATTGGAACAGCTCATTCGGCGTAAATTGGCGGAGGCTCCCAGCGGACAGGTCGAAAGCGTGGATATTCGCGACGCCGTGACCTTAGCGCCTCTGGACGGACAACTATCAGCACCGGCAGTGGTGCTGCTGGCGGTGCGTTTTGGCAAGGTCCTGCTTATTGACCAAAGGGTGATTGCACCTAAGGCTGCAACAGCCTAAGTCCTAGACACTGACGTCTTTGAAAGGAAAATCGATGAGCGCCCAAAAGCCCGTTCGCCGCGTTACCGCCCCTCAGATTACAGCGCGAAAGGGTGGTGAGCCTATCGTTTCTCTGACTTCATATCATGCCCACACAGCGGCCATTGTTGATAAATATGCAGATTTTATTCTGGTCGGCGACAGCCTCGGCATGGTCATGCATGGCATGGAGTCCACCGTCGGTGTGTCACTCGATCTAATGATCATGCACGGCAAGGCGGTTGTGCGCGGTACGCAGCGGGCGCTGATTGTTGTTGATATGCCGTTTGGAACCTATGAGGAAAGCCCCTCAGTGGCCTTCCGCAATGCGGCGCGCATCATGAAGGAGACCGGCTGCGGAGCGGTCAAACTGGAAGGTGGCACCCGCATGGCGGAGACCATCCGGTTCCTGACTGAGCGCGGTATTCCGGTGATGGGACACATCGGATTGACCCCGCAGTCCGTCCACGTCATGGGCGGGTTCAAAACGCAGGGGCGGGAAGAAAACGATTGGGAGCATCATTATCAGGATGCGCGTGATGTCGAGGAGGCTGGTGCCTTCGGAATGGTTCTCGAAGGTATGGTTGAACCTCTTGCTGCCGGCATCACGAAGGAAATTCACATTCCGACCATCGGTATTGGCGCATCGGCGGATTGCGACGGTCAGATCCTGGTGCTCGAAGACATGCTTGGGCTGAATCCGAAGCCGCCGAAATTCGTCAAGGTGTTTGGCGATCTTGGGGACCAGATCGAGAATTCGGTCAAGGCCTATGCCGAACAGGTGCGAGACCGCTCCTTCCCAGGCGACGCGCAGCTTTATAAGTAAGCCTGTTCGAATAGCTCTTTGCTTGCGGGGCATGTCCTGCGGCTGAAACGCGATCGATTGGCGTGGCCGCTACGGTGAAAATAAAACAGGGGGCCGAAGCCCCCTGTTCTGCTTTCAGAAGATGAGCGGGATTATTTGCCCCAGATTTTCGCGTAAGCCTCGCGGTAACCGCTGTCCGGATCGAACTGGTTGCTATCGCCCATTTTCTCAAGACCTTCGGCTGTTACGACAGCAGGGGCGGTGATGTAGCCGGAGCAGGCTTTACCGGAGACGGCACGGTTCATCTCGTCGACAAGCTGCCAGCCCTGAAGGTTGAGCGGCTCGGCAACCGTAATCGACTGGTACTGCTTCGTACGAATACGCTGGAAGGCGGATTCAGAGCCATCGCCAGCGGCGACGGCCTTTGGTGAACCATCGCCGGGAATGCCTGCAGCGGCCAGCGCGGGCCCCATGAAATCAAAGTAGATGTCATTGATCGCCAACGCGTGGGTCCAGGATGCTCCATACTTCTGTAGCAAATTGGTAGTCAGCGGGCCCATCCGGTTGGAAGTGTCGGCGATCGGAGTGTCGACATATTCGAGAACAGTCCCGCCCATCTTCTCGATCGTCTCTTTGATCCTATCCGCCTTGGCGATTGCAATCTTGTAGGTGGAATCGGTGAAGATGACCACGCCGGGTTTACCGCCGGCATCTTTGACGGCCCGCCGGGCGCCTGGGGAGCACGGCGCCGGCCGGTTCACCTCGCCGACTTCGCCGCGATCTGACAACC
>JBNKOQ010000081.1:0-10530 GCA_050294735.1 Roseibium sp.
CGTGTCGCAATGGTATAGCCCTTGGCAAGCTGCGTTCCGGCTTTGGCCCGAAAAGCCTTCACACCGGGAGCCACGAGATAGACCGTGCCGCTCACCCGCTTGACAATCCAGTCCGCGGCCATCGCCGGGTGTGCGTTGAACGCCACCAGCCACAGCGCCAGACAGAAAGCTGTCAAAATCATGGTTCCCTGGCGTTTGGGACCCATTGTTGAACTGGACGTGCGGGAAGCCAGAACCTGGCATTTCTTAAGGGTAAATGGCACGACAACTTGATCCAATTTCCGAGAAAGACTGTCGCAAACTTACCCAAGGATATTTAATAGAAGTGAAACACTGCCACGCACAGATACATACAGATTAACAACAAGGTAAATAAAACAATTACCTAACCTACGGAAAGTAGAGCGCAAAATCTACTTAAACGAGATTTTAGTGATTCCGATCAATCACAGGGTGAGCTTCAGCCCGCTGGGGACAAGATTTCTCGCTCCACATCCTGAAAAAGGCCGACTTCGTCGATATTCATTTGTTCGACGCCGCAGCGGACAGCATGCTCGAATACGGCGCGGTCAGTTCCTCCGTAAAACATCTGGGTGATCAAACCTGCAGCACGGGCTTCATCTACGCGTTCCAGCGACAGCGTTTCAGGATGAAATTCGAGAATAGCGGCCCCGAGGGCAACAGCCCGTTCGACAGAACCGACATGCTCAAACAAGACCATACGCCGGAAGTCCGGCACGCGTGCGCGGGTTTCCGCGCGGATGCCTTGATCGAAGGAGAAGGTCCAGGCCTCGGCCAACAGGTTCCGGGATGCCAGCATGTCACGAACCCGGGCAGGATCCGCCTCCTTGATTTCCGCATAGACCGCAATCCGCCCCTTGCAGGCATCAAGAAACGCGTCCAGGCGGGGTACCCTCTGCCCGGCGAATTCAGGACCGAACCATCTGCCGGCATCCAGTTGGTCTATTTCTTCGGACGTTAGGTCGGCGAACCTGCCTGTCCCGTCAGTCGTCCGGTCAATTGTCGCATCGTGCATGACGTAAAGCACATCATCCTTGCTTGTCCGGATATCGAACTCGACGGCAAAGGCACACAGCTCAATCGCCCCTTCCAGAGAAGCCAGCGTATTTTCCGGTGCCGTTTTGCAAGCGCCGCGATGACAAACAATTCTCGCCTGTCGCAAGAGATAACTCCTCAATTCAACGGGACACTATATCCCCGCAGCAAACGGATCTCGTTTCCAATCCAATCTTCTCTGCCCAAATATATGGCATTGGACAGATGACAGGATGTTGACACGATTCGCCTGATGCGTGGCTGACAAGGTAAGATACAACAGCCGAAATCGAATTTCAGTCCAGAACACAGGGCATTCCGCCGAAGAACTCAGAAACAGATTCCGGAGTTTGTGGAACCACCGGAACTGTTCTTCGCGATAGTTCAATCAGCATTGACAGTCAGTCAAATTGTTTAGTGCGATTACATCTCTATCTGTGGTGCCGTGGCGCTCGCCCCCGAGAGCCAAAGCTACTCTCCCGATTTGAGGTTTTACATGATCCGTCTTGCTTCTTCCGCACTGGCTCTGACCCTGCTGACCGGCGCAGCCATTGCTGAACCGGTTGCTTATAACTTCGACAAATCCCACGCAATTCTCGGTTTTTCCTACAATCACCTGGGTTACTCCACCACGGAAGGTTTTTTCCGTGACTGGGACGGCACGCTGGTGATCGATCAGGACAAGCCGTCGGATTCCTCCGTCGATTTCGTTATCGATATCAACTCGATTGACACATTTTTTGCAGACCGCGACAAGCACTTCAAAAGCGCAGATTTCTTTGATGCTGAAAAGTTCCCAAAGGCAACATTCAAAAGCACCAGCGTCGAAAAGACCGGTGACAACACGCTGAAAGTCACCGGCGACCTGACCATCAAAGACATCACCAAGCCAGCTGTTCTGGATGTGACCGTGACTACCATTGGCGAACATCCGATGGCCAAGAAGCCGGCCGCCGGCTTTGACGTTAGCACCGTCATCAAGCGGTCAGACTACGGCATGGACATGTATGTTCCCTACGTCGGCGACGAAGTCACTGTTCACTTCAATGCTGAAAGTCTGGAAGCAGACAAGACCAACTGATGTTGATCTGATATAGGGCGGGCCGGTTCCCCCTCCCCGGGAGCTGGCCCTCGCCTCACCTGCTGGCCATAACACCATATTTTTCCACGGTCGCAGCAACTGACCCCAACCAGCCGGCGAACACGCCTCGCGGAGTGAAACATGAACCGCAACACCTCTACCGGGTTTGGCCGGATCGCGATTTTCTTTCACTGGACTATGGCGGCCCTAATTCTCGCCATGCTGGCTCTTGGCCTCTATATGACCAGCTTGCCGCCAACCGATGCAGGCACCTTTCAACTTTATCAGCTGCACAAGTCGATCGGTTTTGTCGTTCTCACCCTGGCTGTTCTGAGAATTGTCTGGCGGCTGGCGAACCCCTCGCCCAAACTGCCCGTGAGTATGGGGGGACTGGAAAGGCTAGCCGCTCACCTTGGTCACGCCGGACTTTACGCCCTGATGTTCGCCCTGCCCCTGTCGGGCTGGCTGATGGTCTCTGCATCGCCTTGGAACATCCCGACGGTTGTGTTCGACACAATCCATATCCCTCATCTGCCCGTACCCGCCATGCTTGGCGACAAGGCGCAGGCAGAAGGGGTCTTAAAAGAAGTTCACGAATTCGCAGCGTGGTTCTTGATCGCGCTGCTGGCCGCGCACATTGGGGCCGCTCTGAAGCATCATTTCATCGCCCGCGACACCACCTTGAAACGCATGATTTCAACTTCCCCCGCCCGCCGCGGGGTTTGACCGGTTCTTGATAGGACGTCCCATGACACTTCGTTTTCTTTCCCGAGCAGCTTTCGCACTGGCTCTTGGTTTTGCCGCAACTCCTGCGCTGGCCACCAGCTGGACCGTCGATAGAGACGCCAGCACTCTGGGCTTCACCGTTCCCCAGGGCGATGAGCCACTGAGCGGCACCTTCGGCAGCTGGTCTGCCGACATCGACTTCGATCCAGAAAATGTGAGCGCGGCAAAGATCAGCGCCAGCATCGACACCGGCAGCGTAATGACGGGCAATCAGCAGTTCGACAGCATGCTGCCGAGCCCGGACTGGTTCAATGCGGAAGCCTTTCCGGCCGCAAAGTTCACATCGGAAACTGTGACATCGCTCGGCGGCAATGCTTACCGGGCTGAGGGCAACCTGACAATCCGTGACATCAGCCAGCCGGCCACACTCGATTTCACACTGGATATCGACGGTGACACCGCTCATGCGGAAGGAACGGCCACCGTTGACCGGATTGCACATAAGATCGGGTCGAGCGTCGGCCCGGCTCAGGTCGGTGAGAGTGTCACGGTTACCATCGACCTCAGAGCAAGCCGCTGACCGGCTTTTGGGAAGCTGAACTTCACTACTTGCAATGTAACGGTCCGGGGCCTTGGCCTTCCGGGCCGTTTTCGCGTATGAAGGCTTCCAATGAACGACCCAGCGAACGCCGGCCCTCCAACCGGCAAAGCCAGAGCCAGAAGAGACCCTTGACCCGATGACCGCTCCCACCACACCACCGGATTACAAGCACAGCTCCCTCTTTCCCTTGAGCGACGACAAGACGGTTTACCGCAAGCTCACCTCCGACCATGTCAAGACAGCCGAGTTCAATGGCGAGGAAGTGCTGGTGGTGGAACGCGAGGGGCTCCGCTTGCTGGCTGAGGAAGCCTTCAAGGACATCAATCATTATCTCCGTCCCGGTCACCTGGAACAGCTCCGGAAAATTCTCGATGACCCGGAAGCGACGGAAAATGACAAGTTCGTCGCATTTGATTTGCTGAAGAACGCCAATATCTCCGCCCATGGTGTGTTGCCCATGTGCCAGGACACAGGCACGGCAATCGTCATGGGCAAGAAGGGCCGCCGCGTCTGGACAGCAGGTGGCGACGAGGCCGCTCTCGGCGAAGGGTCCCGCGATGCCTATTTCAAGAAGAACCTCCGCTATTCGCAGCTGGCGCCGCTCAGCATGTTCGAGGAAAAAAACACCTCCAACAACATGCCCGCGCAGATCGACATCTATTCTGAGGGCGAGGACGCCTATAAGTTCCTGTTCATGGCCAAGGGGGGCGGCTCAGCCAACAAAACGTTCCTGTTTCAAGGCACGCCGTCCCTTTTGACCCATGACCGGATGATAGACTTCCTGAAGGAAAAGATCCTGACCCTCGGCACGGCGGCCTGCCCGCCTTATCACCTGGCCATCGTCATCGGTGGCACTTCCGCCGAGACCAACTTGAAAACTGTCAAGCTCGCCTCCGCCCGCTATCTTGACAATCTGCCCACGGAAGGCTCAGAGATGGGCCATGCTTTCCGGGACCTCGAGATGGAGAGGGAGATCCACAAGCTGACCCAGGCTTCTGGCGTCGGCGCACAGTTCGGTGGCAAATACTTCTGCCACGATGTGCGGGTCATCCGCCTGCCGCGCCATGGCGCTTCGCTGCCCATCGGCCTCGGCGTTTCCTGCTCCGCGGACCGTCAGGCCACCGGCAAGATCACCAAGGAAGGCATTTTCCTGGAGCAGCTCGAGATGCATCCGGAAAAATACATGCCGGAGGTTACCGACGACCATCTGTCAGACAATGTTGTCAGGATCGATCTGACCCGGCCCATGCCGGAAATCCTCGGCGAGCTGACCAAGCACCCGATCAAGACCCGTCTGTCGTTGACGGGAACGCTGATCGTGGCGCGCGATGCGGCCCATGCGAAGCTGCGTGAGCGTCTGGAGTCCGGACAGCCCCTGCCCGACTATATCAAGAACCACCCGGTTTATTACGCAGGCCCCGCCAAGACACCGGAAGGCATGCCTTCCGGCTCCTTCGGCCCGACCACCGCAGGGCGGATGGATTCCTTCGTCGACCAGTTTCAAGCGGCGGGCGGCTCCATGGTGATGCTGGCCAAGGGCAACCGTTCCAAAGCGGTACGCGACGCCTGCGCCCGCCACGGCGGATTTTACCTTGGTTCCATTGGTGGCCCGGCCGCACGCCTCGCTCAGGATTGCATCAAGTCTGTCGAATGCGTCGAATACCCGGAACTCGGCATGGAAGCGGTCTGGAAGATCGAAGTCGAGGACTTCCCGGCTTTCATCGTTGTCGACGACAAGGGCAATGACTTCTTCAAGGAATTGAACCTGGGGTGATTTTGAGCTGATTTGGTTGCCGGAGTTCATACTGGAGTTACCGGCAACCAAGCTCCCTCATGATCGACTGAATGCGTTTCACATTTCTTGGATTGCTCTGTCCGCAGAGCTTTTCGCAAGGAACACCGTCCTTGTCCCTGTCTGCGCGACTGTATCCGCAAACGCACCACAGATAGACGGCATCGACGCAGCTGCTGACGGTGCTGCATTTTGCAGAACAGGACACCGATTGAGCCAGAATCGTTGTTGGTCCAGACGAAATTCCGGAGGCATTGTCTGATGCCATGCTCGCTGTCGTCAGACTGAAGAGACCAACGAATACATAAGCCAACAGTTTCAGAATGTTTGCACTTTTGCGCGTGACAGTCATCTGCACACCCTATCACACGAGATAGGGCACGTGTGAGGGATCGTATCTTCGCGTGCACTCCCCGTCGCCCCGGCAGGATTGCCCCCAAGAACTTCAGATTGCATTACGTTGCGTAATTTACCATTTTAGATACACTTCCCCTGCCAAACATGACAGCATGGGAGGGTAAAATGACGAATACGCTTAAGACGGCAATGATGATGGTGGCTGGCCTGATTTGTTTTACCAGCAGCAGCTTTGCCGCCGGACCACCTGAAAAGCCCGGAATGACACCTCTAATTGCCTTGGCCTCTGGCTGTTCGGCATCCTGTCAGCCCCAGGGCGGTGGCCGGGGACCTCTGACCTGTTCGGCCAGCGGAGCCGGAGCGACCTGTTCCCAACCGGCGGCTTCTCAAGCCCTTTGTATGGAAGGAAACCCGGTCACCAGCACAACGGCTTGCAACTGTTCAGGCGGAACGGTCACGATCAGCGGCATCAGGGTCGGACCTCAGGCCTGTGCCAGCAATCCGTAACGCCGTTTGCTGGGTGCAAAACCCAGGACGCAAACGAAACTGCCAAATAAAAAAGGCCGGGCAATGCCCGGCCTTTCGAAGGTCTCTGCCTTCCGGTTAGGTCATCACTGACCCGTCCGGAGAATGAGACTTAAACTTCCTGCAGGTTGTCTGCAGCGGACTTGCCCGAACGGCGGTCCTGAACAACTTCAAAGCTGACCTTCTGGCCTTCGGTCAGCGGCTGCATGCCAGCGCGCTCAACAGCGGAGATGTGAACGAAGACGTCGTTGCCGCCATCTTCCGGCTGAATGAAACCAAAGCCTTTAGTGGCATTGAAGAACTTTACGGTACCGATGGTCATAACGATTTCCTTTCAATCGGTCATTGTAGAATGCCTGTCACAAGTGGGCGACGAAGCGGTTAGGTCGACGTTGATAGGGAAGATCGTTCTAGGCGCGGTCTCCCGCGCGGCAACAAAGTTCGTCAAGCAAAATCGATGGTTTCCAATAGACCGAGTTCATGACAAATTCAAGGCATATTGCGGAATAAGCCAGATCATTTGCTAAAAAGCACCTCTCGAATGCCCTTGAAGGATCCGGTTTGAACGGCTGTTCCTGCTGTTGTCACACCTTCGGCGTCTGTCCGGCAAGCACGTCCGCCATGGCCGTTTCCTCCAGATTGCCGCCAGTCAGGAGAACCCCGGCTTTCTTGCCTGGCAGACGATCAAGATCCTGTATCATCGCTGCAAGACTGGCCGCACCAGCACCTTCGGCCAGATTGTGGGTATCCGCGTAAAGCACCCGAATGGCTTCGGCGATTTCGTCGTCGGAGACAGCAATCATTCGTTCTGCACCTGCCATCAGGATGTCCAGCGCCGGCTGCAACGGCTGACGGCATGCCATTCCGTCAGCAAATGTACGGGCTGTCTCTGTCTCGATCACATGCCCTGCCTCAAAAGACAGTTTATACGCAGGTGCATGGGTGGAGACGACCGGAACAATTTCCGTCTTGATGCCCAGAAGATCGCGCACGGTGATCATGGCGCAAACGCCTGACCCCATACCAATCGGAACATAGACCACATCGAGATCCGAATGGGCATGGAAGAGCTCCAGCCCGCAGGTGGCAACGCCCATGACAATATCCCGATGAAAAGACGGAACCATGAGATACCTCTGCTCTTCGCAGATTTTCGCGGCAACTTCCCGGCTTATGTCGAAATCCCTCCCCTCGACCACCAGATCCGCGCCAAATGCCCGCATAGCCCGGTTCTTGCCCGCCGCATTGCCCTCGGGAACCACCACTGTCGCCGCAAGCCCGAGTGTGCGGGCGGCCAAAGCCATGGACTGGCCGTGATTGCCTCTGGTTGCCGAGACCACCCCTTTCGGCATGCCCAAGCGTTCGATATGCCGCTGAATGAAGACAATGGAGCTGCGTGCCTTGAATGCCCCGGTTGGCGTGTGGTTTTCATGCTTGACGACCACATCCACGCCAAAACGCTCTTTTAGCAGCGGCCATGCATAGACCGGCGTTTCAGGGACCAGTCTGCGGACGACGGAAAATGTTTCTTCAAGATCGTCGAGAGAAAAAAGCGGCGCCATTCAGATCCTCCGGAGGGGGCAGAGACAAGACAACAAATCTTGTACTTAGAAGATGCCTGAGCGGGCGTCTTTCAGGATCCTGAACCAGATTTACCTGTCCCAACGGCTCCAGGTTCGCTATTTTTACGTCATGCTAACCGCAGCCCAACAGACTGTCCCAACATCCCTGTCCATCGTCTGCTCAGACGTGCGGCTCGAGCTGCTGCCTGCCCGCCCCTACGAGATCTCGTTTACAGCCGCTGCGGACAGCCTGGGATACGCCTTCGATGCGCAATTCGGGATCCATGCGATAGGCAGCGACCGCAGGACACCATTTCTGCGCCGGCCAAACAGCCTTGCCGTCATGCCAAAGGGGTGTGATGTCTTTTCCTCGTCTTCAACTGGCGGGGAATATCTTATTATCACGGGTTCCCGCCTTGCCATTGCCAAGGTTAAGACAAATCTGTCCGCTGGGCCGGCTGCCCGAGCCGCAAAAGATCTCCGCCGCGCATTGCTCGCGCCGGATAAAGTCAGTCTTCTGGATCTGGAAGCAGGGGTTTTATGCCTGCTCTCAGTCACAGCCTCAACGGCCCTCCCCCGTAAAGCCGAACGATGGATGACGGAAAGGCGTTTTCTGTGCCTTACGGAGATGATCGAGGAGCGGCTAGACGAAGGTCTGACCGTCAGCGATCTGGCCCGCGAGATCGGGACGTCGGCGAGTTTTCTGACCAGAGCCTTCTCGGCCTTCGCCGGACAAAGCCCTTACGACTACATAGTATCCCGCAGGATAGCCCGCGCCCGCGCGCTTCTTGCTACAACACGCAGGCCGCTTACAGATATTGCCCTGTCTTGCGGCTTTTCCTCGCAGTCCCACATGACGTCAGCCCTGACAACGCGGCTCGGCCTGACACCGACCGCCCTCCGCCGGTCCCTTCTCTCCTAAGCCTGCTGCCATTGAACAGGTAAGATTGACCTTCAGCGAACCGGGTAAGGCCCTTTTAGAGCGGCGAGATAATCCACCGCACCACCGAGAACAACGACGGCGAAGGCCTGATGAAAGAGCGCAAGATGCAGCGGCACTTGCATCACCAGAGTTCCAATACCGAATACAACCTGCAGCAAAACGAAACCGGCCAGGTGGCGCGCGGGCATCATGACCGGCTTGCGGCCACTGACCTTCTTCGACCGCATGACCAGCACGCCGGCGACAATGACCAGCAGATAGGCGGTCACACGGTGCTGGAACTGCACTGTCATGACGTTTTCAAAAAAGTTGGCCCATAGCGGGTCCATCACCAAAAGCCCGCGGGGCACAATCTGCCCGTCCATCAGCGGCCAGGTATTGAAGGTGAAGCCCGCATTCAGCCCGGCGACCAATCCGCCCAGAAAAATCTGCAGGAAAACGAGCGCCAGAAACAAGCGGCCAATGCCATACAGGCTGCCGGCCTCCTCCGCCGTCGCGCCTTCGCTGGGCCTGAGCCTGCGGGCGATCCAGAACAGATAGGCGAAAATCACACACGCCAGCGTCAGGTGGGCTGCAAGCCGGTATTGGCTGACATCAATCCGGTCGACCAGACCGGAGGCAACCATGAACCAGCCAAGAGCCCCCTGCAGGCCTACCAGAACAAGGCCAAGGACAAGGCGCGGCTTTAGCCAGGGTTCGATCCGGCCCTGGATCCAGAAGACAGCCATCGGAATGAAGAATGCTATGCCAATAAAGCGGCCAAGCAGCCTGTGTCCCCATTCCCACCAGAAAATGAACTTGAACTCTTCAAGGGACATGCCCTTGTTAAGGACTTCATACTGCGGAATCTCGCGGTATTTGGCGAATTCTTCCTGCCAGTCGGCGGCTGAAAGTGGCGGTATCGCGCCATGGATAGGCTTCCATTCGGTGATCGACAGGCCGGATTCCGTCAACCGTGTCGCACCGCCAACCACGACCATGGCCAGGACCAGCAGACAAATGCCGTAAAGCCACCAGCGGATCAGCGCCCGGTTGCGCCACAGAAGTGCTGTATCATCTTCGGATGCGGAGAGACTGGAAGACCCTGTAACGATCTCGGAGGAACCAGACATATTCAATCCCAATTTGCCCCGGGATTTACACCGGGAATTGACCTTTGTCCGGGGGAGATATAGGTGCAGAAGGAAGGCGGCAAGTCGCATGCACCCCTTTGCGACACTCTATCGCTGCAAAACGCTTCAGAAAAGGTCACCCGCAGGATGGTTCCCTCGTTTCGCAAGTTCGTTGGCATGGTGGTGCTGGTGGTGTTTGTCGTGGTCTACGCCTTGGTGGCGATGGTCATTGGCGACATGACTCTGCAGCAATCGTCCACGCTTGTGCGCTTCATCTATTTTGCGATTGCCGGACTGATCTGGGTCATTCCGGCCGGAGCCATTATCTGGTGGATGGAAAAAGGCGGGAAACCCCGGACTTGAGACCAAACCCACGCTTGACCCAATGCGCGCCCCAGTAAAGAGCAAAGGGGGCGCCGGTCAGGTACTGATCGATGATATAAGGGTCCTGAAAGCGCCCGTTTAGCGAGACCCGCGGCAGCATCATCGGGTCGCGCGCATTGACCGATTTCAAAACACCGGGAAACGTCGTCACAGCTGAGTTAAACCCGGACTCCTGCAGCAACTTGCCATCGCGTTCGGACACAGCGATCCTGTTCCCGTAGGGATAGGCGAAGTGCTTGGGCTTGCGGCCCAGTTCCGTTTGCATCCGGTCGATGCATTTTTCGATATCTGAAAGAGCGTCCTCATCGCTGAGCCGGGCCAGCGCGTAGTGGGAATGAGTGTGTGCGCCCAAGGTGACCAGCGGGTCGGCCGAGAGTTGGCGCAGCTCGTC
>JBNKOQ010000082.1:0-10467 GCA_050294735.1 Roseibium sp.
CCTGATCGGACCGAACATGTTCATAGATACGTCCAAGGTGAGCATGTTGTCGGCGGATGGGCGGTGCCATTCGTTCGATGAAAAGGCGAATGGCTTTGTGCCAGGCGAAGGGGTCGGCGCGGTTCTTTTAAAGCGTCTTTCGGATGCCGAACGCGACGGAGATCCGATCCATGCGATCATTTCGGGATGGGGCGTCAATCAGGATGGCCGGACGAACGGCATGACGGCGCCCAACCCGAAGGCGCAGACCGCACTTTTGAAAGAGACCTACAAGCGCTTCGATATTGATCCGAACACCATTGGCCTGATCGAATGCCACGGAACCGGGACGCCGCTCGGAGACCCGATCGAGGTAGAGGGTCTGACCGACGCCTTCACGGGTGTTCCCGCCGGGGATCGCTGCGCCATCGGTTCGGTCAAGAGCAACGTTGGTCACCTCCTGGCCTCGGCTGGTATATCCGGAGCCCTGAAGGCCATGCTGGCGCTTGAAAACGGAGAAATTCCACCGTCGATCAATGTGGAGAGGTTGAATAGCCATATCCCGTTCGACCGGACGCCCTTTGCCGTAAGCCGCGAATTGCGCCCCTGGGCGGAACGCGCGGACACCCCGCGCCGGGCAGGCGTCAGTTCCTTCGGCTTCAGCGGCACGAATGCTCATCTGGTGCTGGAGGAATACCGCAGGAAAGATATCTGTGTTCGTGAGGCGCCAGGCCCCATGGTGTTTGTCCTATCGGCCAAGACGAAGCCGCAGCTGCTCGACTATGCGGGAGCCATGGAGCGCTTCATCTCCGCGCGCGACGATTTCAATCTGGGCGATCTCGCTCATACCCTTCAGGCTGGACGGGCCGGCTATGCCGAACGTCTTGCTTTCGTATTTTCCGGACGGGAAGAGCTGCTGCGGGCGCTTGCATCGGTTGTCGCAGACAAGCCGCTGAACAACGTCCATATGTCGGCAGGCGATGCGCAGGCAGTCGACCTCTTCGGCAGCGATAAAGAGGCCGGACTGCTGGTCGATAAATGGCTGCGTTCAGGTGACAGTGCCCGGCTGGAAAAGGTTGCTGAGCTCTGGGCGAAAGGGCTGGCCATTGACTGGCCGAAGGCAGAGGGAGCGGCCCGCATTCACATTCCGGGATACCCGTTCGCGCGGACGCGCCATTGGGTGCCTGAGGCTGAAACGGACCAGCCCAAGCTGCCGATGGCCGCGGGCCGCGGCGATAGCCCGGTCTTCGGAACGGAGCCCGAATGGGGCGAAATCGGGAGGCTGCGGACGCAGATTGCCGGAAACGAGGACTATCTGACCAGCCATATGGACGGTCAGGAACGCCGTCTTCTTGGGCTTTTCCTACCGGAGTTTGCCCGAAGTTCAATAACAAGGCTTCTCGGCAAGCCGGTGGTTCGGCTCAGGCATCTTCTCTGGGGCCGGCCTGTCGCCGTCAATGGGCACGCAAGAAACCTCTCCGTTGTCGTCAGCACCGATGGGGAGGGGGTTCTCTACCGGATCGTAGCGGACGGACGCGAGGATCAGCCGGTTCATCTGGGCGAAGCCGATGTGGATGGGGACACCCATGCGCCGGCGGGGGCGGTCTCCGTCAGTGACCTGACCGCAGGTACGGATGTCGCGGATGACTATCGTGCTTTTCTGGAAAGTTGCGCGATTGCCTCCGGACCGGCCACGCCGGAAATGGCCACCTGTACGCAGGTATATCGCAGCCGGGACGCTCTCACTGCCCGCCTTGAGTTGCCAAGAGGATCCAATGTGGATGAGGGCAGGCACCTGTTCGACCCGTATTTCCTCGATGCCGTCTGGCGGCTTCTGACCTTTATGAAGGGCGAAGAAAAAGTAACGGCTTCGGGCGAGGCGCAACTGGCAGTTCCGCTTGCCATTGAAAGCTTAAGCGGCTTTGCGCCTCTGACGGGAACGTCCTATGCCCGGATCACCCAACATGGCGAGGCGGATGATGACCCGGTTTGGCGGGTGGAGTTGTTCGATGACGGCGGGAAAGAGTGCCTGAGGTTTGAAGGTGTTAAATTGATGCGTCTGGACAGCCACCACGATATCCTGCTGGAAGAGGAGGCGACCCCATGAACGGCTTGCCGGATAGAGTTGCAATCATCGGCGGCGGCCCGACGGGTATCGGGATTGCCCGGGAGCTGATCCAGGGCGGTATCGAGCTGGACCTTTTTGAAGCGGAATCCGATTTCGGCGGTGTATGGAACGCCGATGCCGACTGCGGGCGGGCTTACCGGTCGCTTCACCTGATCTCGCCGAAGTTCAACACTCAAGTGGCGGATTTTCCGATGCCGGACGACTATCCGCCCTTTCCAAACCATCGCCAGATGCTCGCCTATATCCGCTCCTACGCGAAGGCTTTCGGGGTTTATGAACGGGCGAATTTCAATGCGGCCGTGGAACATCTCGAGCCGGAGGGCGAGGGGTGGCGCCTGAAAACATCGGCCGGGCACGACGAAGTCTATCCGCTCGTTATCGTTTGCAACGGCCTGCAACGGGTGCCCCGCTTTCCGGATCCTGGCTATCCTGGAAACTTCACCGGTGAAGTGATGCATGCCTGCGCCTACAAGACGGCGGAGCAATTGGCCAACAAGCGCGTTCTCGTCATCGGGGGCGGCAATTCGGGGTGTGACATTGCAGTCGATGCGGTCCGGACGGCTGACAGCGTGCTGCACAGCACCCGGCGGGGTTACTATTATCAGCCGAAGTTCATAGACGGCAAACCAACCCCGCAATGGCTGATGGAAATCGGCAACAAGTTTGCGACCAAGGAAGAGACACTCGCCTACATCCAGGAAGTTTTCCGGCTGGCTGGATATGACGGCACGGACTACGGTTTGCCGAAACCCGATTACCCGCTCGACGGGGCGCACCCGGTCATGAACTCCCTGTTGCTCTATCACATTGGCCATGGTGACATTCTGCCCAAGGGCGATGTAGCCGAGTTTGAGGGCAAAACGGTGCGGTTCGCGGATGGGAGCACTGCCGAGGTAGACCTCATCCTCTATGCAACCGGCTACAGAAGAGATTTCCCCTTCCTTGACGACTCTCATCTGGAGTGGAAGGGGGAGATCCCCGATTTGTTCCTGCACTCGACGCCGCGCAATCACGACAACATTCTGTTTATGGGGTTCATCAACGCCGCTGGCGGCCTTGGGGACGGATTGAAGACGCAAGGGCTCTATGTGCTGAATTACGCAAGGGCGCTGTTTCAGAAATCGCCCGGGCTTCAGCGTTTTCTGGCGGCAAAGAAGACCGATACGCCGGATCTTGGCCAAGCCTATTTCATCGACAGCTACCGTCACCAATGGGAAGCGGATCTCTGGAAACTGCTCGGCCACATGCGGCGCTACCGGGAGATGCTCGCCAATGGCACCCGTGAGCATATGGAGGACGCGGCGCAATGAGTTCGGATGCCGGCGACAATCTTCGTGCGCATATGGCGCGGCTCATCGACAGGGAACTGATCGAGAGAGCCGGAGCACGCCTTGCGGCAGAAGAGGACGCCGGTCCGGCTGTATCCGGTGGCAGTGAGGCGAAGAGTGTTGAAGCGCGGCTGCAGCAAGATGTCTGGCAGATCGCCGCTAAGGCCTTGCATATGCCGGAAAGCGAGGTCGATCCCCGGGAAAATCTTGCCAACCTTGGCATTGATTCCATCGCCATTACCGAGATCATGGTTCAGATCTCCCGTCATTTTGGCATCTCGGTTGCCCCGACGACCTTCTTCGAAGCGCGGCATCTTGATGATCTGGGCCAAATCCTCCACCAGCGCTTCCGTGCTGCCATCGAGGAACACTATTCAAGGCTGGATGACAGCGGGACGCCGGAGGAACCGCCCGCAGCCGCCGAAAGCGCGGACGGCAGCGACGAGCTTCCCATCGAGCCTCCCGCGGCAAGGGGCCGGTGGGCCATGGAACGCAAGTGGCTGGATCGTCACCGGAAAGCGGCAGGCAAGAGATCCGGCGGCGAACGTCCCGGCAACTCGGCAGCGGCAGAACGGCAGCCATTCGCTGTGCCTGCCGGACCTGAGCGGGCACCTGAGCCGGTAAAGGCCTCTGATGCGGCGAATGCCCCCATCGCGATTCTGGCCATGGAGGGAAGATTCCCCCAAAGCCCCGATCTGGACACCTTTGCGGATCACCTCAAAAGGGGCGATGACTGCATCGAGGAAGTTCCCCTTGACCGCTGGGACTGGCGTGATGTCTTTGGCGATCCGAAAAAGGGGGCCTTTACCGACGTAAAATATGGCGGTTTTGTCCCGGACGTGGATCTGTTCGACGCGGCATTCTTCAACATTTCACCGCGTGAAGCCGAGTTGATGGACCCGCAGCACCGGTTGTTCATGGAATGCGTCTGGAACCTTTTAGAGAAGGGCGGATACGCGCCCGGTTCGCTGTCCGGCCGGAAAGTGGCATTGTTTCTCGGTATCAACCTGCTCGACTACACGAACATGGCGAACCGGGCAGGCGTGATGGATGCCCAGCAGCTGACCGGCCTCGGTCATGCATTCTGCCCGAACCGGCTGTCCTTCCTGCTGGATATTCACGGGCCGAGTGAGGTCATCGATACGGCCTGCTCAAGTTCGCTGGTGGCGATCCATCGCGGCGTCATGAGCATCCGCCATGAAGGTTGCGAGATGGCCATCGCCGGTGGCTCGAACCTCATGCTGTCGCCGCTGCAGCATATCATGTTCTCCAAGGTCGGCATGATCACGCCCGACGGGCGTTGCAAAACCTTCTCGAAAAAGGCCGATGGCTATGCGCGTGCCGACGGAACCGGCGCCGTGCTGCTCAAGCGCCTCGATCTGGCCGAGAGGGATGGCGATCCGATTATCGGCGTCATTCGGGGATCGGCCGAGCATCATGGCGGCGGCGCAACCTCGCTCACGGCTCCCAATCCCAAGGCGCAAGCCCGCCTGATCGTCGAAGCACACAGGCAGGCCGGAGTGGATCCGCGCAGTATCGGATTGATCGAATGTCACGGGACGGGAACGCCCCTCGGCGACCCGGTTGAAGTCGAAGGACTGAAGCTTGCTTTCGGCGAATTGTACCGGGACAGAAAGCTGGAGCTTCCTGCCAGCCCGGCGACCGGCCTCGGATCTGTGAAATCCAATATCGGTCATGCGGAGACAGCCGCCGGAGTTGCCGGGCTGATCAAGGTTCTGCTCGCGATGCGGGAGGAAACCCGCTTCAAGTCCCTGCACTGCGCTGAGCCAAATCCGCTGCTGGACCTGACGGACAGCCCGTTCTTCCTGCTGCAGGATGCCTCACCCTGGAAAAGGGTGGTGGTCGATGGTGAAGAACAGCCCCTGAGGGCCGGCTTGAGTTCGTTTGGCGCGGGCGGGGCCAATGTCCATCTGGTGATCGAGGAATACAAGGCAGCGCCGCAGGCTTCGCGCGATGCCGTCGAACTGCCTGTTGTTGTGCCTGTTTCCGCAAAGAGCCAGGAAGCGCTCACAGGCACTGTTTCCCGCATTCGGCATGCGGCAGAGCGGTCGGATCTGGCAGACATCGCCTATACGCTTCAGGTTGGCCGCGACACCATGCGGTTCCGGGCCGCCTTCGTCGCTGCCAGCAAGGCTGAGCTTAACGCCAAGATGGAAGCTTTTCTCGCCGGAGATGCGGGGGCGGCAGTCACGGGTGTTGTCCCTTCCGGACGCAGGGACGCGGGAGATCTTCTGGATCCTGCCGGAAAGGCCCCGGGCGACATCGCCCGGCACTGGGTGTCTGGCGGCGCAATAGACTGGTCCTCCCTCTATGGCGCGTCCGTGCCCAAGCGCATCGGATTGCCCGGATATGCCTTCCAGCGTAAGCGCTACTGGTTGCCGGAGAGAGAACAGGCCGTCCTGAAAGCTGATGATGGCCCAAAAGCTCATAGTGGCCTTGAAGCGACGTTTGACGCCCCTGGACGGTACATTTTACGGCTGACCGGAACTGAGGCTTTTCTCGCCGATCACAAAGTTTCCGGAAAACCGGTTCTTCCCGGCGTTGCCTATCTTGAATTGGCCCGGCGGGCAGCGATCCGTGAAGGCATCGCCGAACCCGAGATCCGTCAGGTGGTCTGGCTCGTTCCCCTTATCGTCGAAACCCCGCTGGACGTTGCCTGCGAGATTGAACAGCTCGCCAATGGAAGCGCCAAGATCGAGGTCGTGTCCGAGGGACCTGACGGACGCCGGGTGCATGCTCAATTGCGCATTCGAGCCGGTGCGGAAACCAGCGGGAAAACAATCGATCTTCATTCTTTGCGCCAGAAACCGTCCAGGCATCTGGCGGCGCCTGAGATCTATGCGGCCTTCGGGGCGATGGGGCTGAATTACGGCCCTGCGCATCGGGTCATCACCGACCTTGCCCTTTTGGGAAACGGTGCCGCTGATGAAAAAAGGGTTCTCGCGGAGCTCGTCCTGCCAGCAGCGCTGGAGACGTCGCTGGATGATTTCGACTTGCATCCAAGCCTGCTGGATGGGGCCCTGCAATCGGCCATCGGCTTTGCCCTGGGTGGATCAGGAAACAGGCAGGGGTATAAACCGGGGACGGCCGCGCTTCCGTTCTCGGTTGAGCAGGTGGCTGTTCATGGTGCGTGCGAAGCGCGTATGTGGGCTCTTGTCAGCGTGGATGGAGCCGGAAGCGGCTCACTGCGCAAAATGGACATCGATCTGATCGGGGAAGACGGCAGCGTTCGTGTCTCGATCCGCGGTTTTATCACCCGTGTGCTTGAGAAGCCGGACGAGGAACCTGCACTCCGGTTCGAACCGGTCATGGAAAGGCTTGCCCAAAGCACTGCTGGGAGGGCGGGGGGCAATCGGGACGTCAGGCGCACGGTATTGTTGACATCCGGGCTGACCGATGTTGACCCGGGCAACCTGAGCCTCCCGAACTGCAGCTGCATCATTCCGGAAGATGCGGAAACTGAGAGTCAGGGGCGACGTTATCTGAGTCTTGCCAGAGACCTATTGGCGTTACTTCAAAAAGAAGTTGAAGCCGGAGAGGGGCTTGTCCAACTGGTTCTCCCCGGCGGCGGCGACAGTGTAGCGTTTGCGGGGCTCGGGGCGATGTTGCGAAGTGCTCATCGCGAACATTCCGGGATCCGCGGTCAAGTCATCAGGGTTCGCAAAGACATCGGCCCGGTTGCTCTTGGCGCTCTCCTCGAACGGGTAGGCTCCGCCCCAGCCGGGGCCAATCTCGCGGCTGACGGTCAGGACCTTCAAATGGAGGTCTGGAAGGAGAGCACTGGCGCATTCGAAGATGATCGCAGTCCCTGGCGCGATGAAGGCGTTTACCTGATCACCGGAGGCACCGGGAAACTCGGGCAGATTCTTGCAGGTGACGCGCTGGAAAAGGCTCCCGGTGCGACGGTGATCCTCGTCAGCCGAAGCACGCCGGATCCGGCCACTGCGGCCTGGCTCGATGCCAATCCGGGGCTCAACCATCTTTGTGTCGATATGGCTGATGAGCAGGCCGTGGCTGCTCTGGTGGATGGCATATGCCGGGATCACGGGAAACTGGACGGCATTATCCATGCCGCCGGTGTTCTTCGGGACGAGAGTCTTGTCAGAAAGACAGCCGAACAGCTTGATGCCGTCCTGGGCCCCAAGGTATTGGGCGCGGAGGCACTCGACCGGGCCGTCGGCGGAGCCAGACTGGACTTCTTCGTTCTCTTTTCATCCATATCCGGCATCGTGGGCAATTCGGGGCAGGCGGATTACGCCGTGGCGAACGCCTTTCTGGATGGCTTCGCGCAGGCCCGTGAAGACCGCCGGCTTAAGGGGCTGTGCCAGGGCCGGACCGTATCTGTTGCCTGGCCGCTGTGGCGGAACGGCGGCATGGATCTCAGCGACAGTCAGAGCGAACTGATGCGCCGTACGACCGGCCTTGTTCCGTTGGAGACCGTGCAGGGGCTGGAGGCCTTTTACGGCGCGTTGAACGCGGATGCCGCCCGTATTCTCATTGCCACAGGCGACAGGTCCAAAATCAGCCGGTTTATTGCCTCAACCTGGGAAAACGGCGAGAACAAGGGCTCGCAGCCGAGCAACCAGCTAACCGGGGTAGATACGTCTCAAGCGGCGCCCAAGGCCGCGTCCATCGCTCTTCCAGTCCTGTCGCGTCTCGTTCTCTCCGCGCTGATCGAAGAAGCCAGTGCTCAGTTGAAGGTGGCGGCCAGCGACCTGGAAACCGATGTGGAACTGACCGAATATGGTTTCGATTCCATTGGGTTCACCCAGTTCGCAAACCGGCTGAACGATCGTTTTGATCTGGAAATCATACCGCCGCTGTTTTTCGAATATCCAACCCTCGACGGATTGGCCGGATACCTTTCTGAAACGCAGACTGCCGTCATATCCGCCGCGCTCGGTGTGAGCCCGGCGGACCCTTCAGACGTGACTTCGGAAGCCCGTGCGCAGCCGGATATCGACACGAACGACGCGGTGCCGCCGGTCCGCGCCTACGAAGACCGGGCGATCCCTCACAGTGATTTTGCCGGCAACGATGAGCCGGTCGCCATCATCGGCATGAGTTGTCAGTTTCCCGGTGCGCCCGACGTCGAGGCGTTCTGGACGGTCCTCAAGGAAGGACACGATTGCATAACGGAAATCCCGGCGGAGCGTTGGAACTGGCGGGAGTATTGGGGCGATCCGTTGTCGGAACCTGGCAAGGGCAATGCCAAATGGGGCGGGTTCATTCAGGGTATCGCCGCATTCGATGCTGCCTTTTTCGGGATTTCCGCGCCGGAAGCCCGGATGATGGATCCGCAGCAAAGGCTTCTGCTGACGCAAACCTGGCGGCTGATGGAAAATGCCGGGTATGCGCCGTCCCGTCTGGCGGGAAGCCAGACAGGGGTTTTCATCGGCACCGCCGATACCGGTTACAGCCGGTTGATATCCAAGGCAGGTGTCGGCATCGAAGGGTATTCGATGACCGGCCTGGCGCCTTCGCTCGGGCCTAACCGCATCAGCTATACCTATAATTTCCACGGGCCGAGCATCTCCGTCGAGACGGCCTGTTCCAGCGCCCTGATTGCCGTTCACCGGGCGGTGGAAGCAATCCGGTCAGGTCATTGCACAGGGGCCATTGCGGGGGGAATAAACGCTCTTCTCTTACCGGAGGCCTTTGTCGGATTTTCCAAGGCCGGGATGCTGTCTCCCGAAGGGCACTGCAAACCGTTTTCCGCGACGGCCGATGGTTATGTGCGCGGCGAGGGTGTGGGGCTCGTCTTTCTCAAGAGGCTGGCCGATGCGGAACGGGACGGCGACCGGGTTCTCGCGGTCATCCGCGCCAGTGCCGAAAACCATGGCGGGCATGCGGCATCCCTGACAGCCCCCAATCCGAAAGCTCAGGCGGAGCTTCTTAGGACCGCCTATCGCCAAGCAGGATTTGATCCGCGCACTGTTGGTTACATTGAGGCGCATGGCACGGGAACCCCGCTCGGTGATCCGATTGAGATGGAAGCGTTGACCAGCGCTTTCGCGGATCTGACCCGGGAAGCGGCGACTGACCATGGTCCGATGCCGCAACAGTCCTGTGCAATCGGGTCGGTGAAATCGAACATCGGGCATCTGGAACTTGCGGCGGGGATTGCCGGGCTGATCAAGGTGCTGCTCCAGATCCGCCACGGAGAAATAGTCCGCACCCTGCATTGCGATAGTCTCAATCCCTATCTGAAGCTGGAAGGCAGCCCTTTCCGCGTGGCGCAAAAAGCGAGCCGTTGGGTGCCGGCGGCAGGGGCGGATGGCCATCCTGTTCCACGCAGAGCTGGTGTCAGCAGCTTTGGCTTCGGTGGCAGTAATGCGCACATCGTGCTTGAGGAATACTCCGATAGCCGCGCGGCTGAGCTGCCAGACCCTGCTCCGGACGACATCGAGATTATCGTCCTGTCCGCCAAGACCGAAGCTCAACTGACGGAAACCGCCGTCCGTTTGCTGGCATTCCTTGAGGAGGCGGACAATACCGCGAGCCTGGGAGGTATCGCCCATACGCTGCTGGTGGCCAGAGAAGCGATGGAACACCGGCTGGGCTTCTTGGCCAGGACACGGCAGGAGATGGCCGAGAGGTTGCGCGCCTACCTGAAGGGTGAAACCGGAGCGAGCATACATCTCGGCCAGGTAAAACCGAACCGGGAAACGATTTCCATCCTCGAAGACGATGATCCGTTGCGGCAGGCGGTGAATGATCTCGCGGACCGGGGCCGGACCGATGATCTTCTGAAACTGTGGGTTCGGGGATTTCAGGTCGATTGGACAGCGGCCAGACAGCACCCCAACCGTCAGCGAATTGCCTTGCCCGGCTATCCATTTGCCACAACCGAGTATTGGGTTAGCGGCGGGACGGCTCTAAAACCGGAAGTGTCGCAGAGCCTTCCTCCATCCGGTGAAGATCAGCATCAGCTTCGGGAATCGACGCCTTTGCAGGCAAGGGGCTTAGAACGCGGCGGAGATGTGCCTGGAGAGGCCTCAGGATCCTCTC
>JBNKOQ010000083.1:0-10379 GCA_050294735.1 Roseibium sp.
CGAAGGCCATGCCGGTATCGTGCTCGAGTTCGACGTCTCTTTCGACAAGGACGAAGCACTGGCGGATGTCAGGGACAAGGTCGATCAGGCCAAGGGCAAACTGCCGTCGGAAGCGGAAGAACCGACAATTTCCGAAACCAACTTCGCCCTGGTACCGACCATCACTATCGCATTGTCGGGAAATGTGCCTGAGCGCACGCTTTATCAGCATGCCCGCCGCCTGAAGGACGAGATCGAGGCCATCGATACCGTGCGCTCCGCGGATCTGGCCGGGCACCGCGAAGAACTTCTGGAAATCCTGATCGATACCCAGAAACTGGAAGCCTATTCGGTCAGCCAGCAGGAGCTCCTCAGCACACTGACGCTGAACAACCAGCTGGTTCCCGCCGGATATATCGATGGTGGCAAAGGCCGCTTCAACGTCAAGGTTCCCGGGCTCATCGAAGATATTGATGATGTCTACTCCCTGCCGGTCAAACAGAATGGAGAAGGCCTCGTCACCCTGGGCGATGTCGCCGAGATCCGCCGGACCTTCAAGGATGCCAGCAGCTACACCCGCGTGAACGGCCGTCCCGCCATTGCGCTTCAGGTGACGAAGCGGATCGGCACGAACCTGATCGAAAACAACGCCGCCGTGCGTGCTGTGGTCGAGGAGGCTTCGAAAGACTGGCCTGAAACCATCAAGGTCGACATTCTTCTCGATCAGTCGAAAAAGACCTTCGAGGTTCTCGGCTCGCTCGAATCCTCGATCATGACCGCCATCTTTCTGGTGATGATCCTCGTGGTTGCGGCTCTCGGACTGAGATCCGCCCTGCTGGTTGGCCTTGCGATCCCGACCTCCTTCATGGTCGGCTTCCTGATCCTCGGCGGGCTTGGGTACACGGTCAACACCATGGTTATGTTCGGCCTTGTGCTGACCGTTGGTATGCTGGTCGACGGCGCCATCGTCATGACGGAATATGCCGACCGGAAGATCGCCGAGGGTATGGAGGACCGGGAAGCCTATATCCGGGCCGCCAAACTGATGTTCTGGCCGATCGTCTCCTCGACGGCAACGACGCTGGTCGCCTTCCTGCCCATGCTGCTGTGGCCCGGTGTTGCCGGTGAGTTCATGAGCTACCTGCCGATCATGGTGATCATTGTTCTGTCCGCCTCCTTGCTGACAGCCATGGTGTTCATCCCGGTGACCGGCGGGATCTTCGCCCAGATTTCGCACTGGGCCGGTCGGCATGCGACAGCGCTTCTGGCAGTCATGTTCGGAGCTATCGCGGCAGGTCTGGTGATGACTTTGCCCGATCTGGCGGCAGCCGTTCCCGCCGAGTCCCTCCCGTTTGTTGCCGTCGCAGGCTTCGTGGGCGTTGGCACCGCAGCCTTTTTCATCCTCCGCCCCTTCGTCCGCTGGTCCCAGGCGCGAGCCCAAAAACGGCATGAGGAAGAACAGGCGGAAGCGCAGTCGCTCTCCGGCTCGGAAGCCTTTGATGTCCGCAAAATCCGCGGCGTGACCGGTCTCTATGTCCGCTTGCTTAAGCTGCTGGCCGGAAACCCGATCGGGAATGTTGTCACAATCCTTCTCGTCATTGGCGGATGCGCCATGATTTTCATGACGTTCGCCTCCAACCCGACGGGCGTCGAGTTCTTCGTCGACGAGGAACCGGATCAGGCCGTGGTTCTGGTGTCCGGGCGCGGTAACCTGTCTGCGGCGGAATCCCTTGCTCTCGTCTCGCGCGTGGAACGGGAAGTGCTGCAGATACCGGGCGTGAAGAATGTCGTGACCTCCGCTAAGGCGCCTGGCGCATCGGGCGGCGGCGGAATACAGCCCGGTGGCGTTCAGGACAAGCCTGCCGATGTTATCGGTGAATTGCAGCTTGAACTGGCCGACTTCTGCTGCCGCCGGGTGGCTAAGGAGATCTTCGCCGAAATTCGCGACCGGACAGCTCCGCTGCCGGGGATCAAGGTCGAAACACGCAAGATCGAAGGCGGCCCGCCAACGGGTAAGGATCTGCAGCTGGAAATCAAATCGACCAGTTACGAAACTCTGGTTGAGCAGGTTGCCCGCGTCCGGTCCCATCTCGACACAATGGACGGGCTGCTGGATCAGGAAGACGACCGTCCCCTGCCGGGCATCGAGTGGCAGATCGGGATCGACCGGGAACAGGCTGGCCGCTACAAGGCGGACATTGCTTCCGTCGGGTCCATGGTCCAGCTTGTGACCAATGGTGTCCTGATCGGGAAATACCGTCCGACGGATAGTGAGGACGAGGTGGATATCCGCGTCCGGCTTCCCAAAGACGAGAGAACACTGGACCGGTTCGATCAGCTGCGCCTGCAGACTCCCCTCGGACTGGTTCCCCTGGCCAACTTTGTTGACCGCAAACCGGCGCAGAAGGTTTCGGAAATCATCCGCCGGGACGGTCTCTATTCGATGATGCTGAAGGCATCGGTCGATCCGGCATCCGGCGCCCTTCCCGATGACAAGGTGAAAGAGCTGGACAGCTGGTTGAAGACCCAGACCTGGCCGGACAACATCTTCCTCAAATTCCGCGGGGCGGATGAGGACCAGAAGGAATCCGGCGAGTTTCTGATGAAGGCGATGGTGGCATCGCTGTTCCTGATGTTCCTTATCCTGCTGACCCAGTTCAACTCCTTCTATCAGACCTTCCTGACCCTCTCGACGGTGGTCATGTCTGTGATGGGCGTGTTGCTGGGAATGGTGATTACCGGACAGAAGTTCTCGATCATCATGACAGGGACCGGGGTTGTGGCGCTGGCCGGGATTGTGGTGAACAACGCCATCGTCCTGATCGATACCTACAACCGCTTCCTGGAAGACGGGTTGAAACCTCTGGACGCGATCCTGAAGACATCGGCTCAAAGGATCAGGCCTATCATGCTGACAACCGTCACCACGATTGCCGGTCTGATTCCGATGGCGACACAAGTCAACTTCGACTTCCTCAACCAGGTGACAGCCTATGGCGGCATCACCGCGGTGTGGTGGGTGCAGCTGTCCACAGCCATTATTGCCGGTCTGGCCTTCTCAACCGTCCTGACGCTGGTCATGATACCGGTGATGATTGCCCTGCCAAGCGTTTGGATGGGGACATGGCATCGCTTGCGTAACAGGCGCAGTGCCGATGAGCCGGCTGTGGCAGTGCAGGCAAATGATGCTGACCCGGCAGCGGGCACAGCACAGCGGTCTGCCGCCAAAGTCGTGTCGCTGGAAAAGCGCGAGGCGGACAAACAAGGGTTCGATGAGCTGCCCCACGCAGCCGAATAAGCAAATCCCCAAGCGCCGGCTTTGTTCCGGCGCTTGGGGACCCTTCTTCAAAACGCCTATTCCCGTAGGAGTTTTCTTCCCAGCCGTTATGACAACGGCCCTTCACGCAAGAGGGTCAGCTTTCGAGCTGGCGTTCGCGAAGAACGATAAAAACGCCGCTCACGATGATGACCGCTGCACCGATATAGGTGGCAAGGTCCGGTATCTCTCCCCAGATCAGCCATCCCAGAAGTGTCGCCCAAAGCAAAGCCGTGTAATCGAACGGAGCCACCACAGGAGCGGGCGCAAACCGGAAAGCCTGGGTCATCAGGGTAATGCCTGTGGTTCCGAAGAACGCAATTGCGAAAAAGAGCCATACGTCCTCGATGCGAACCGCGGTCCAGACAAAAGGGACGACAAGAGCGCTTAGCACGGCACCGGCCCCGACCAGATAGAGCATCAGCGTCCAGACGCTTTCGCGTGGATCGACCCAGCGGGCACTGATCATCAGCATCGCGTACAAAAAAGCGGTCGCCAACGGAAAAAGCGACACAATCTGAAACGCCGACGCTCCAGGCCGGACGACGATCAAAACACCGAGAAATCCGGCAAGAACCGCAGACCAACGCCGCCACCCGACGTCCTCTCCCAGGAACAAGGCAGAAAGTGCGGTGACGAAGACAGGGGCTATGAAAACCAGCGCCGTCGCTTCCGCAAGCCCGAGATAACTCAACCCGGTAAAAAAGCATGTGGCTGCAGCGAGCCAAAAAACGCCCCGCACGAGATGGGCGGCGGGCCGGTATGTGCGCAAGGCTCCGGCACCTCCCATCCTGAAGGCGATCGCCGCGGCAACAGGCAAGGCAATGATGTTGCGCAGGAAGAGTATCTGCATCGGCGAATAACCGGTGGTCAGTGTTTTCGCGATGGCATCATTGACGCACAGACAGGCCACCCCCGCACACATCATCAAAATACCCACAGTCGATTTGGACCGTGCGCCGACCGGGGCCGCAGGCATCGCTTTTCCTCCATAGCTGTGCCTTCAGCAAATCAGCAGAAAACCAATGCAACAAGGCCGGATAGGTCCGTTTCTGTTCTCATGGCACTTGGATTGTGAACACGCGTTTGGATATGGAGCAGCCTCTGCAGTTTGGCCTTGCCTGCATCATGTTTCACTCATATAGTTGCATTATACAACTATATGAGTGAAACATGACCGCTTTTTCCCCCGACCTCATTGCTTCCATCCGGAAAGCCTCCCGCGAAATGGTTCGCGAGCACGGTTTTCTCGACCGAACCCTGGCCGGAACCGACCTGTCGCCCTCTGCCGTTCACGCGATCCTGGAGATCGGTCTTGAGCAGGAAGGCAGCCTTACCGCTAAGGAACTTTCAACCCGGCTGAAGCTGGAGAAATCAACCGTCAGCAGAATGTTGCAATCGCTGGAAAAACGCGGCGAGATCACATCAGAACGCCAGGAAGGAGACGGTCGCTCCTATAATCTCAAGCTGACTGACAAGGGCTGGCAGAGCTTCCGGACGGCGACGGCTTACGGCGAGACCATGGTCTCCACTGCCCTGCCCCATTTGACCGGCGCGACAGCCAAGGACCTCGCCCGCGCCTTGAGAGCATATGCGGACGCTTTGAAAGCTGCACGCACAGGAGAGACAGTCCGCACCCCGGCAACCGTCGATGAGTTGGAGATCCTCGAAGGCTATCAAACCGGCATGATTGGGGACATCGCAGCCCTCCACGCCCGTACACACGGCCCGCACATTGGCTATGGCCCGACTTTTGAGAGTGTTGTGTCACAAGCCATGGCGGAGTTCATGCCCCGCATCTCCAGTCCGCTTAACAACAGCTGGAGCGTGGTTGCTGACGATCAGGTCATCGCTTCCATCACAATCGACGGCGAAGACCTAGGGGACAACATTGCACACCTCCGGTGGTTCATCCTGTCCGAACGCTTGCGCGGCAAGGGACTCGGACGGCGGCTTCTGGACAAGGCCCTGCATCACTGCGACGCCCTTGGCTTCAAGGAGACCCACCTGTGGACCATCAAAGGCCTCGACGTGGCCAGGAAGCTCTACGAGCTGAACGGTTTCACTTTGGCGGATGAATACGACGGGGATCAATGGGGCAGGCCCGTCACCGAGCAGAAGTTCATCCGAATACGGCCCCACTGAATCTACTGGCATCACTCCAGGCATTGATGTCCCTGCCGGCCGCCGGCAGGGACATCTCTCATTCTAAAGCTTGTTGATTGAGTTCCCGCCATCACAGAGAAGCGCGCTGCCTGTGATAAAGGACGCGTCGGAAGACAAAAGAAAACCGGCTGTCTTTGCCACTTCCTCTGGCTTGGCCATCCGCTTCAACGCATGCAGCCCGGCGACAAAGGCATGATACTCTGGATCGGTGCCTGCCATGCCGGTCATTGTCCCGCCGGGCAGCAGAGCATTCACGCGTATATCGTCCTTGCCATGTTCGGCGGCAAGAACCTGCGTCATGCCAATGAGCCCTGCCTTTGCGGCAGCATATGCGCCCATGCCGGGCAATCCGACCGTATGACCGACAAACGACGACGTGAAGACAATGGAGCCGCCCCCTGCCGCCTTAATTGCCGGTAGTTGATATTTGGCCGCCAGAAATCCGCTGGTCAGATTGGTCGCCACCACCTCTTGCCAATTGGCCAGGCTCATCTCCGGCACCGATCCGAGCTCGCCCAACGTGCCAGCATTGTTGAAGGCTCCGTCCAGCTGCCCGAACGTTTTGACAGCCAGATCGACCAAGGCCTCATTATAGGCCTCGTCCTGCACATCACCAGCCAGGACGACGGCGCGTTCCTTGCTGTCCCCCAGCTGCTGCCGGACATCCTCGAGGATGGAAGCGCGCCGCGCGGCCAGAACCAGATTGGCACCGGCCTGTGAAAAGAGCCGGGCGGCGGCGGCACCAATACCGCTGCTGGCTCCCGTGACGATGATTGTCTTGTTGAGCAAATTCATTTCAGGTCTCCTCGTTGACTAAGAGGAGACCTGATTAGGTGACGGCTATCTTGAGAGAAACCCGATTTGCGAGCAGCTGGTCAGCCCGCGTCGTGCTTGTTCCGGTCGCCGAGATGATCGAGATCCGTGTCCTCGCAATCGCCATCGTCGTCCGCAGCCGAGGCTTCATCGGTCCTTAGATAATTGCGATGGGACCGCCAGGCAAAGGGGATGGAAATCAGGTAAAGAGCCGACCCCAGTGCCAGCATGCGGAACGGATAGCTGACTGTCAGGGCCACGATCAATACGGCGACAACGAACAGAGGCAAAACGTAATCCCGCCGGACACGTGTTCCGACCCGCTTGCCCGAATAGGTTGGCAGACGGCTGATCATCAAAAACGCAATGAGGATCACGTAAATGGCGACACCTGGCGCGAATTCCGGCCAATGCGGCAGCACACCGAGAAACTCCCAATAGATCGGCAACAGCACGGTCAAGGCCCCCGCCGGAGCTGGCACACCGGTAAAGAAGTTGACCGCCCAGGCAGGCTTGTCTGGATCATCCAGGGCAACGTTGAACCGAGCGAGGCGCAAGGCGGCGGAAATGGCAAAAACAAGCGCAGCAATCCAGCCGAGGGATCCGGCCTCGTTGAGGATCCAGACATAGAGCATCAGCGCCGGCGTCACGCCGAAATTGACAAAGTCCGCGAGAGAATCCAGTTCCGCCCCAAAACGCGACGTCCCCTTCAGCATCCGCGCCAAACGCCCATCAAGGGCATCCAGAACAGCGGCGACAAGCACCGCGCCAATCGCAAATTCCCAACGGCCTTCGAAGGCCATGCGAATGGCCGTCAGTCCGGAGCACAAGGCCATCAGGGTGACCATGTTCGGGAGGATCAAACGCAACGGCACGCGCCGGAAACGCGGGGGTCTGTTCGGGTCTTTCCGGAGACCGGACGCAAGGCCTTTTGGGGGAAGATCGCTCAAGGTACCGCCCTCAGCTGACACGCGTCAGCGGTTGCCCTTTGCCACCGGTCTCGGCAAGATTGGCAAGGACCGTTTCACCGGCAATCATCGTCTGGCCGATAGATACCCGTGGGACGGTTCCATCCGGAAAATAGACATCCAGGCGCGATCCAAAACGGATCAGGCCGAACCGTTCCCCGGCGCCAATGCTTTCCCCTTCACGCACAAAGCAGACGATGCGGCGGGCGACGAGCCCGGCGATCTGAACAACACCGATGCGGGTATCCCCCCGTTCGATCACCAGCCCGTTGCGCTCATTGTCGTCGCTTGCCTTGTCCAGTTCCGCGTTGAGAAACTTACCGGCACGATAGGCAACGCGCGTAATCCGTCCCCCCATGGGAGCCCGGTTCACATGGCAATTGAAAACATTCATGAAGATGGAGATCCGCAGCATCGGCTCACTGCCGAGCTCAAGTTCCTCAGGCGGGCGCACAGGTCCGACCTGGCTCACGACCCCATCGGCGGGCGACACGATCAGATTGTCGTCCACCGGCGTCACGCGCGCCGGATCGCGGAAGAAATAACAGACCCAGCCAGTCAGAAGCAGACCAATCCAGAACAGAGGATCGACGAACCATCCAATGACGAGTGTCGCGACCAGAGCGATCGCAATAAACGGCCAGCCTTCCCGGTGGATCGGTACAAAGGCTTTGGTGACAGAATCGACAAGCGACATGCGTCTAATCCAACTGGTTCGATTGCCGGCCCAAATCATGGCCTGGCCGGAACGGTAACAGATAGCGGCCAGAAAACGCACACCATGCGCCTAGCCAAGACCTAGCTTCTAGTACCTTTTTTGGTCAGAGAGAACCGTTCAGAGTCAGATCGAATACAGTTTTCCCTATTGCTCTGCCCAGTTTTCCGCAAAAGCGCAGCTCAAGCTGTCCGGTAATCGGTTTCCCAGTAGGGCGGCTTGCCGTATTTGCTTTTCAGAAAATCGACGAAGGCCGAGATTTTGGGCGGCACGTATTTCCCAGGAGGATAGACAGCCCAAATCGCGCCAACGCGTGCGACCGGATAATCCGTCATGACTTCAACAAGGGTTCCATCGCGCAAATCCTCCCATACATGGGCGATGGATTTCACACTTAACCCGAGTCCATGGATGGTGGCATCATAGGCGAAGTCGCCGCTGTCGCCGGTAATTGCCGGTTTTTCGAGCTGATAAGCGATCTCTGTTCCATCCCGCCCTTTGAAATACCAAACCGGCATGGCCTCCATTCCGATACAATCATGACGGTACAGCTCATCCGGGGATTTCGGAGCGCCTTTGCGCGCCAGATAATCCGGGCTTGCGCATAACACCCGCGCATTCCCTCCGAGTTTGCGCGCCATTAACGCGGAATCCGGTAAAGGCGCACCGCGGATTGCCATGTCGTAGCCTTCCTCGACGATATCGACCAGACGGTCGGACATATCCATCTCTAACTGGATATCGGGAAAACACTGCCTGAATTCACCCAGATAGGGCAGAATATGTTTCCGCCCAAAGAACATGTTGCAGGAAATCCGCAGCCGTCCGCGCGGCTCTTCGTTTGCAGCTTCAAGTTCCGACAGCGCCCGATCCATTTCGCCTATCGCGACGCGCGCGTGCTGCAGCAGCAGCCGTCCAGCCTCGGTCAGGTGCGCACTGCGTGTCGTGCGGGCAAACAATTGCGCCCGGACCGTTTTTTCCAGGGTCAATAGGCGGCTGCTCGCGGCCGAAGGTGAAAGGCCGATTTCGCGCCCGGCAGCTGACAGGTTACCAAGATCCGCTATGCGGGTGAAAAAACGCAGATCATCAAAACGCATTATTCGATATCTCCGGAAGATCCTTCCGATATAAGCCCAATTCTTTGACAATATCAAATAGCGGATAAAGGCCTCCTGACATAAGGAGACCCGTTATGATGCACACTGGAGATCAATACGAAATACGCGCCCGCGCTCATCGCCAGCAGGAAATCGCGGCTTTGGCCAGGTTGGTTCTGCTCGTTCTTGGGCGAAGAAGGAAGCCGGTGGTCGCCGTCCAAACGGAGCCATCCTGCGCCAATGACACGCAACGCCCCCGCGAGAGAGCTGCCTAAGGAGGCAGCCCCTCACCGCTTGGGGTTTCAAGGCGTGCCCTGGTCAGGTCGCGGGAACGAAGTCTGCTTTCTGCCCGCGGGTGATGATGCCGAGCTCGTCGGCCTCTTTGGCCGCACGCAGGCGTTCTTCCGCCTCGTCGGCCTCCCGCTGACGCGCCCACATGGACGCATAAAGGCCGTTTTTGTCCATCAGCTCGGAATGGGTACCCCGTTCGGCGATTTCGCCCGCTTCCAGAACGATGATCTGGTCCGCGTTGACAACCGTCGACAGGCGGTGAGCAATGACCAGCGTGGTCCGGTTCTTCGACACCTGATCAAGTGCTGCCTGAATTTCCCGCTCCGTGTGGGTGTCCAGCGCGGATGTCGCTTCGTCGAGGATCAGGATCGGCGGTGATTTCAGGATCGTCCGGGCGATGGCGACCCGCTGCTTCTCCCCGCCGGACAATTTCAGCCCACGCTCTCCGACCTCTGATTGATAGCCATCCGGTAAACGTTCGATGAAGTCATGGATCTGCGCCATGCGGGCGGCCTCATAAACTTCCTCATCAGTCGCGTCCGGACGTCCGTAGCGGATGTTGTAGGCAATCGTGTCGTTGAACAGCACCGTGTCCTGCGGCACCATACCGATCGCGGAACGCAGCGATCGCTTTCCTGAGTGACATGGCGCACGTCCTGGTCATCGATCCGCACACCACCGCCGGTGACATCGTAAAACCGGAAGAGAAGCCTGGAGATGGTCGACTTCCCGGCTCCCGAAGGTCCCACGATGGCAACTGATTTGCCGGCAGGAACTTCGAAATCGATGCCTTTCAGGATTGGCCGGCTCGGATCGTAGTGGAACCGGACATTATCGAAGACAATCCGCCCTTCCACTGCCTTCAGATCCTCAGCATCCGGCATATCCTGGATCTCGGCCGGAACGCCCAGGAGATCGAACATCGATTCAATATCCGCCAAACCCTGACGGATTTCCCGGTAAATAAAGCCGATGAAGTTCAACGGGATCGAGATCTGCATCAACAGCGCGTTGATCAGGACAAAATCGCCAAT
>JBNKOQ010000084.1:0-10255 GCA_050294735.1 Roseibium sp.
TATGATGCGCCTGACCTGGGGTGGCCAGCTTTCCGTTTTCCGCGCGCCCTCCGACTATGCCAATGGCAACACCCGCGACAGGCAGGGGCGGCTTGTCACCTGCCAGCACGGCACGCGCTCGGTGACCCGGACGGAACCGGATGGCAGCCTCACGGTTCTCGCCGACAGCTACCAGGGCAAACGTCTGAATTCTCCCAATGACGTGGTGGTTCGCTCTGACGGCACCGTGTGGTTCACTGACCCAACCTACGGCATCTTGAGTGACTACGAGGGCTATCAGGCCGAGCCGGAACAGGAAGCCCATCATGTCTTCCGGCTGGATCCGCGCACCGGCGATCTCCAGGCGGCGATTTCCGACTTCAATCAGCCGAACGGACTGGCGTTCTCGCCAGACGAAACAATTCTCTATGTGGCTGAATCCGGCTCCAGCCATGATCCGGACGTGCCGTCTGTCCTCCGGGCCTTTGACGTCAGACAGGATGGTAGCCTCGGTCCGGGCCGGAACTTTGCGAAGATCGACCGGGGCCTGCCGGACGGCCTGCGTGTCGACACAGTGGGAAATGTCTGGTGCTCGGCCGCCGATGGCATTCACTGCTTTGCCGCCGACGGAACCCGCCTCGGCAAGATTCTGGTGCCGGAAGTTGTTGCCAACCTGTGTTTCGGCGGGCCCCGAGGCAACCGCCTCATCATCACCGCCACCACGTCCATCTACACCATCGGCGTCAACGCCAGATCAGCGGTCTAACGCAAACGGTGCTCTAAAAAGCAGTGCTCCGATTTGTTGGGGCACTGGTTCACCATGCTCCAGGCGGTTGCCGAAAAGCCAAAGCGTCAACCGAAAGACGGTTTCGAGGGCTGCTAACCAGTCGCTTGGTCGTCCATCCCCTCATAAAGGCCGAGGCTCAGAATGAGCAGAAGCACAACGTCATAGGTTTTCATGTGCTTATCGGGTTCGAATGAACTTGATTTGGGCATCGATCTTCTGGATCGTCCTGTCTTTGCGCAACGCCCTCAAGGGCAACCTTCGCTTTTCCGGTCGGAAGAATTCTGGTGTTTTGCCATTCTCGTATTGCTGCAAAAGTGGGATTCGGCATGCGAACCTGTCCGGAAACTCACAGTCTTTCCCAGGTTTCATGGAGCGTTTCCAGAAGCGCTTTGATGGTGTTTTGTTCCAGATGCCGGGCCTTCGTTGCAAAGCCAAGACAGGCGGGAACGGAGACCGCATTGCCCACGGCGATGCCAAAGGCCTGGCGCTGATGCAGGGCAACGGACTCCCGGCAGAGGCTCAGGCCGACACCCGCCCGCACCATTTCCAGCATCGATGCTTCCTGGTCGACTAGCGCTACGATGTTCTGGCGGCACTCATGCCGGGCGAATACATCGCTTAGCAGGCCGTGATGCGCTGATGCCGGCGGTGTGCCTATCCAGGGAAGCTCCCCCAGGGTCTGCCAGCCGGCGGCTTCAATGCGCGTTTGCCATCCCGGCGGTGCAATGACCCGATAGGTAAAGTCGGCGAGCCGTACTGTGTGCAGCTGTTCCCCGCTCTGCTGAAACGGCGGTCCATCCGGATTGCTCAGGTAGAACCCGGCATCTATTTGCCCGCGCATCAGCCGAGCCAGAATGTCGCCGCTGATTCCGTGTGTGAGCTCGGTCGCTATGCCTGGATAATCCGCCCGCAACCGCCGCAGCAGTGGCCCCAAGCGGATAAACTCCGGATCCACAATGGTGCCTATCTTCAGCGTTCCATTCACATGACCCTTGCGTTGATGGGCGCTGCGGCGGAACTCGGCCATTGCCTCAAGCACCTGCTCGGCCTTGACCAGCAACTCCGCCCCATTCGGGGTCAGCTCAAGTCCTCTGGGTGTACGCCGGAAAAGCGTGGTCCCGGTTTCCTCCGCCAGTCGCTTGAGCTGGTGGCTAACCGCAGGCTGGGTTAGGTTCAAAAGCTCAGCCGCGCGTGAAACGCTGCCTTCACGCGCCACGGTGGCGAAGGCCAATAGTCCGTTGATGTTGGAGAAACGCTTCATATTAAAATTTGTAATATCACTTGGTGCCATTTGTCATTGGAATTGCGCATAGCATCCCATTAAAGGCCGTAAATAGTGCAGATAAGGGAGGAGCCCATGTCGGTCGACATGCCGTTCGATTACATCGTGGTAGGGGCCGGAACTGCCGGATGCCTGTTGGCCAACCGGTTGAGTGCCGATCCGTCCAACCGGGTTCTTCTGCTTGAAGCCGGTAAACCCGACAATTACCCTTGGATCCATATCCCTGTGGGGTATCTCTACTGCATCGGCAATCCACGCGCCGACTGGCTCTACAAAACCGAACCCGACAAGGGATTGAACGGGCGGGCGCTGCTTTATCCGCGCGGCAAGACGCTGGGTGGGTGTTCCTCGATCAACGGCATGATCTACATGCGGGGCCAAGCGCGTGACTACGACAATTGGGCCCGGATCACAGGCGAAACCTCCTGGGCCTGGGAAAACGCGCTTGAGGATTTCAAAAAACACGAGAACCACTACCGGCTCGACAATGGCGCGGACCCGGCAACCGGCGATAACAGCCGTTTTTCCGATCTGCACGGTCATGGCGGCGAATGGCGGATCGAACAGCAACGGCTGCGCTGGGAGGTGCTGGACAGTTTTGCCGATGCAGCGACAGAGATTGGTGTTGAAAAAACCGAGGATTTCAATTCCGGCGACAACGCTGGTGTCGGCTATTTCGATGTCAACCAGCGCTCCGGCTGGCGGTGGAATACCTCCAAGGCCTTCCTGCGCCCGGCCAGAAAACGCCCGAATCTGACCATCTGGACAGAAGCGCAGGTGGAGCGGCTGATCTTTGATCGTGGCGCTGATGGTGCCCTGCGCTGCTCCGGGGCTGTTGTGAACAGGGCGGGGCGGCCGCAAAACGTTTCCGCTGCCAAAGAGGTGATCCTGTCGGCGGGCGCTGTGAACTCGCCGCAGATCCTGCAGCTCTCTGGTGTTGGCCCCGCCGCGCTTTTGCGCGAGCACGGTATCGATGTGGTCCTGGATGCGCCTCAGATCGGCGAAAATCTGCAAGATCATCTGCAGATCCGCGCTGTTTTCAAGGTCAAGGGAACGAGGACGCTGAATACGCTGGCCTCAAATATCTTTGGCAAGGCGATGATCGGCTTGGAGTATCTATTCAAGCGCTCTGGCCCGATGAGCATGTCGCCGAGCCAGTTGGGGGCTTTCACCCGGTCGGACCCGCAGCGGAGCCATGCAAACCTTGAATACCACGTTCAGCCACTCAGCCTGGATGCCTTTGGAGAGCCCTTGCATGGCTTCCCGGCGATCACGGTTTCAGTTTGCAATCTGAATCCGACGAGCCGCGGCCATGTGCGGATAGGCTCAAACAGTTTCCGTGACGCACCGAAGATCACACCCAACTATCTCGACACGGAAGAGGACCGCAAAGTCGCTGCCGACAGCCTGCGTCAAGTGCGCAAGATCATGGCGCAGAGTGCCATGCAGACCTATGAGCCGGAGGAGTTCAAACCCGGCGTCCAGTATCAAACCGACGACGAGCTGGCGAAACTGGCGGGGGATATCGCAAGCACGATCTTCCACCCTGTCGGCACGGTTCGCATGGGCCATGAGGACGATGCGGCTGCACCGCTTGATCCGCATCTTCGGGTCAAGGGGATTGCGGGGCTGCGCGTGGTCGATGCCTCGGTCATGCCGGAAATCACCAGTGGTAATACCAATTCGCCGACACTCATGATCGCGGAGAAAGCTGCTCAGTGGATATTGGCTGGACGGTGACAAGGCGGGCCTGGCCCCAAATCAAGAATACGGAAGAAACATGCGTCAGACCTTTTCTCAGCTACCGCTGACCGGCGTCAAGATTGTTGACTTCGGCCAATATATCGCGGGTCCCGCCGTTGGAATGCTGCTCGGCGATTTGGGAGCCACGGTCGTCAAGATCGATCCTCCCGCAGGCCCCATGTGGGACAGTCCGGCGAATGCCACGCTGAACCGCAACAAGGTGATCGTGAACCTTGACCTGAAAACGGAAGACGGGCTGGAAAAAGCGCGGGCGCTTTGTGCTGAGGCCGATCTTGTGATCGAGAATTTCCGTCCGGGCAAGCTCGCGGCGCTGGGGCTCGACTTCGTGGAGATGCGTGAGAAACGCCCCGAACTCATCACCTTGTCGATACCGGGGTTCGCCTCGAATGATCTTGAACGGCGCGAACAGCGCGCTTTTGAAAGCGTTGTGGCCGCGTGTTCGGGCGTGTTCACCGATATGGGATTGAACCGCGTGCTGATGGGGGTCAATCCATCCTTTTCACCTCTGCCGCTGGCGTCCGCTTACGCCGCGCAGATTGCGGCTTCAGCCGCCGTGCTGGCGCTGCAATCGCGGCAGCTCACAGGCCGGGGCGACCAGATAGAGGTTCCCCTGGCCGCAGCGGTGATGGAGGGGTTGTGCTACAACTCCATCAAGGTGGCGGACACGCCCGAGCGCTATCTCACCCAGCGCGAAAAAGAGATTGAACGGCGCCGCGTCGAAGGCTTGCAGATGAATATTCCCTACGAGGATCTGCAGGAACTTCTGGACCCGTTTTTCCGCAGCTATATGTGCAAGGACGGACGCATGTTCTACGTGGTCTGTCCCAGCCACATACATCACGCGAAACGCTGCCTTGAGGTTCTGGGCATCTATGATGACCTTGTCGAGGAGGGCCTGACCTCGGAGGAAGACACCTACAAGCCCTGGGCTGAATGGTCTTCGCCGGTTTCGCTGGGCGTTTATCCCATGCCCAAGGACTGGGCCGACCTGATCGCTGCGCGGATGAAAGAGGTCTTCATGACCCGTACCGCACGTGAATGGGTCAAGCTTTTCGGCCGCGCGGGCATTCCTGGTGGGCCACAGCTCTGGCTGCAGGAATGGATCAACGACGAATACGCTGAACATTCTGGGCTGATGATTGATGTCTGGGATCCGGAATATGGCGAAATGACCCAGCCGGGGCCGGTCGTCTGGATGGAGGAAAGCGGCGACGAGGCGCTTGCCCCTGAGCCGCGCCGCTGGGTGGAGTTCGACGAAGCCTTGAAGATCCTGCGGAAGCAGCGCACCGACATTCCGGAAGCGACCGAGGAAAACGATCAGGAGGCCTGGTTGAGCGGGGTCCGCGTGCTGGACCTCTGCAATGTGATCGCCGGGCCGCATTCGACCAGCTATCTTGCCCGGTTCGGTGCCGAAGTCATCAAACTCGACCCAGCGAAGCCGCTGTATGACAGCTGGAACACGGTGTTCTACGGCTTGTCCCAGATGCGCGGCAAGCGTTCGATGCTCGCAGATCTGAAATCGCGGCATGGGCGGCAGGTGTTTGAGGATCTGGTCAAATCCGTCGATGTCATCGTCTGGAACGCGCCGGACAGCCAAATCAAACGCATGGGGCTCGATGTTGAAAGCCTGCGCAAGCTGAATCCCGATGCAATTTTCTGCAAACTCGATTGTTTCTCCGGCGTCCGGCGCGGGGTGCGAACTGATTATATCGGCTATGATGATCTGGTGCAGGCTACCACAGGCATCATGCTGCGTTTCGGAGGGGCGATGGACCGGCCCGAGAAACATGCTCACGTGGGGACAATCGACGTCATGTGCGGCTTCGGCGGTGCCTTGTCTGTGGCTGCCGCGCTTTATCAGAAATACCGTCATGGCCGGATTGGACGTGGCCGCACCTCGCTGTCCGCCAACAGCGGACTGCTGCAAGTGCCCTTTGCTTATGATTACAAGGGGCGGGGGCTGTTTGACGAACCTTCCGGCCCCGAATCCAGCGGGTGGAACGATCTCTGCCGCTTCTACAGCACAGCGTCCGGCCGGCACATTTTGTTGAGCGCTGATGAGAATGACCTGCCGCGTTTTCGCAATGTGGAAGGGCTCGAAGACCTTCCCAATGTTGCCCCTGACGAACGTGCCGCCTATCTCGCCACCGCTTTCCAGGATCAGCCCGCCACGGAATGGGTTTCGCGCCTGCGATCCGCGGATATCGGTGCGGCCATCTGTGAAAACATTGACGCGCTCAGGGCACGAAACAGCCGCGAGGCGGACGGGACGCCGGGAACGGATAACGGCAGTTACTCCTTCTCGATCTATGCCGACCACCCGTCAGGACACGAAGTCATCCAGCTTGATCCCTATGCGGTACGAACAACCCGTGGAAAGGTCTATGCCCTGACACCCTCCGAGAAGTTTGGCACCTCGACCCGCGCCATCCTGGCTGAACTTGGCTATGCGGATCATGCCGTCGAGAAAATGCTGGCCTCTGGTGCGCTGAGCGTATCCTGGAGCGAGGAATATCTGCCGAGTTAGGTTTCGACGACTCAACCGCTGCCTGGCTGTTGATGGCTTTCGAGGAAACAGATTTGACCAGTAACCGGCAGTGGAGCAGTCTGGCTTTGCCAAAGGGCCATTTTGCCGGATGGTGAGGAACACATGGGATATGAAATGACATTCAAAGCATTGGTCGTTGAAAAGGACGCTGAGGGCAAGACATCGGCATCGGTCGAGGTCCTTGATGACAGCCGTTTGCCAGAGGGCGATGTAACGGTCGCGGTGGATTATTCCACGGTCAACTACAAGGATGGCTTGTGCATCGGGCCCGGTGGCGGGTTGGTGCGGACCTATCCGCACGTTCCCGGGATTGATTTTGCCGGAACCGTCGAGACCTCCGAAGACGCCCGTTATGCGCCCGGCGACAAGGTTGTGCTGACTGGCTGGCGTGTCGGCGAGGCCCATTGGGGCGGCTATGCGCAGAAGGCCCGGGTCAAGGCCGACTGGCTGGTACCCCTGCCGGAGGGCTTGACGACCCGCGATGCCATGGCGATCGGAACGGCCGGCTTCACGGCCATGCTGGCGGTGATGGCCCTGGAAGATCATGGTCTGGCGCCCGGAAACGGTCCTGTGCTCGTGACCGGGGCGGCGGGCGGCGTCGGGTCTGTGGCGGCGGCGATCCTGGCAAGCCTTGGTTATGAAGTCGCGGGTGTGACAGGACGTCCGGAGACCGCGGATTATCTAAAATCTCTTGGGGTGACGCAGATCGTCGCCCGGGAAGACATCAATGAAACCGTCAAGCGGCCGCTGGAAAGCGAAACCTGGGCGGGCTGCGTCGATGCGGTCGGGGGTGCGATGCTGGCCCGTGTTCTCGGGCAGATGAAATACGGCGCCTCAGTCGCAGCGGTCGGTCTCGCCGGCGGCGCAGGCCTGCCGGCAACGGTTGTCCCGTTTTTGCTGCGTGGGGTTAATCTACTTGGCATCGACAGCGTCATGCGCCCGTATGACGACCGGTTGCGTGCTTGGGGTCGTTTGGCCAAGGAGCTGCCACTGGATAAGCTCCATGCCATGATTCAGCCGGCAACTTTGGCCGATCTGCCGGATCTCGGGGCAGCGATCCTGAAAGGCGGAATCAAGGGCCGCGTGGTTGTTGATGTGAATGCCTGAAAACGCTGGCCTTTAACGGGCCGCACTGGTGTGGGCTGACAACATTTGGCGGAGGGCCTCGAAGACCTTTTGGTAGATGTCTTCGACAAGCCGGGCTTCATCCGGCCCCTGCCGGTGAAGTTCGGCGAGCCCCGGTGCGGCATTGAGCTCCAGAATTTTATGGATCGGCTCGGTCCCCGACAGCCGGTCGACCAGGAGATCGACGCCGAAATAGCGCAGACCCAATGCTTTGCCGCTTGCTATCGCGGCTTTCGCCAGGGATGCGGGCAGGTCTCCGGTCAACATCCGGGCCGTCCCGCCGGACGACAGATTGGCCGCTGGCAGAATCTGGAATGTCTCTCCGGGCGGGGCTATGTCCGAAAGGCAAACCCCTTGATCCTCAAGGGTTGTCCGGACCTGGCCCGAAGCAGTCAGACCGGTTTGTTCAATCAGCTCTTGAAAAGAGCTCCTGCCGTCCCCGGTGATGACCGGCGGTGTACGTTCGACGGCGCAAAGAATACTGCCGTCGAGGACCAGAATTCTAAGATCCTGTCCGGCAACGGCTTCCTGCAGCAGGACTTTGTCATGGCGGGTGAAGAGGTCGCCGAGAACGTCTTTCAGCCGGTTCTCATCTGAAATCCGGAAGACATCGCGCCCCTCTTGCCCGTCGTTCGGCTTTGCAAAAAGCGGGAAGCCAGTCCGCCCCGCAAATGCCTGTGCGGTTTCAGCGCCGGAAAGGGTCGCGGTGTAATCCGGGCGCATCTTCGCGAGCATGTCTTGTGAGGCCTGAGAGGCGATTAACAAGCTCTCTGGCACTGGAAACCCATCGCGTTTCAGGAATTCCAGTGCGTAGGCCTTGTCGCGGGCAATCTCGCAGGCACCTTGCGGATTGAGATCGAAGCGGGTGCCGACGAAAAAGCTGCGGTGGCCCGCCGGATTTTCAATGTACCCGGCATGACCAAGCGTCTCATCCAGCGTGAGGGTCAGCCCGTTGGCATCGCAATAGCGCTGTAAGAGCCTTTGAACCAAAGGCCCACGCCTGGATGTAGCCGTCATCCCGGGCTGGTCTCAATTGCGGTTCTGGCGGCTGTTTGCCAGATAATCGATTTTGAACAGTTTTGGATTGGTCGGTCCGTTGGAGGTTACGTTGTAGACCGCGACCGACGTGTCATAGCCTTGCGCGTCCGTGACAGTCCATTGTTTCAGGGCATAGTCCTTGGCGTCGAATATCAGCGTCAGCATGCCTGAATTGAAGGTGGTCTGGTCGGTCAGGGTGACGGTCACAAGATCCGGTTCAACCAGCACATTGGTCACGTTGGCATCTTTTTGCAGGTCGATGTTTTCCGCCAGGAGGAACCTCAGCGGGGTCTGGCTGAGAGGCCAGATGTCTTGGGTTGCGAGCTTGCGGTCCTTGACGGAGACGGATTTGCCATCTGCGATGATGTCGAGCTTTGCCGGAGGATTGTAGTAAAATCTGACCTTGCCCGGGCGGGCAAGATAAAACTTGCCCTCAAGCTGACCCCCGTCTGGTCCGAACTGGATGAAATCGCCATGCATGGTTTTCACCGAGTTGAAGTAGGCATTCACCTCGCTCAGGGTCTTTGTCTGGTCCGCGGTTAGCGCTTTCGCACCAAGACCGCTGGTCGTGATAACAATGGCCGCGAGAGCAAGGGACTTCAGGGCGGCGAGGGCAAGACGGTGCAGCATGTTTGGTCCCGTGTCTTTTCTAAAATGGGCGCTCCGAATCTCATAGAGCGCCCATGTGGCGAAGCTTTGACGAACTTTGCTCTAGATATCGTCGTCGCCACCGTTTTGTACAAGTATCTCCCGTTTGCCGGCGTGGTTGGCGGAGCTGATCAGGCCTTCCTGCTCCATCCGCTCAATCAGCGAGGCCGCACGGTTATAGCCGATGGACAGACGGCGCTGGACGTAGGAGGTCGAGGCCTTCTTGTCGCGCAGGACAATCGCAACAGCCCGGTCGTATAGGTCGTTGCTTTCATCGCCGCCGGAGCCGCCAGCGTCATACGGGCTGTCCGGTTCGTCATCCTCTTCGGTCACGGCTTCCAGATATTGTGGTGTGCCTTGAACCTTCAAGTGACTGACAATCTCTTCGACTTCGTCGTCGGCGACAAAGGGGCCGTGGACACGCTGGATGCGGCCACCACCAGCCATGAACAGCATATCGCCCATTCCGAGCAGCTGTTCGGCGCCCATTTCACCGAGGATCGTGCGGCTGTCGATCTTGGATGTCACCTGGAACGAAATACGCGTCGGGAAGTTTGCCTTGATCGTACCGGTGATGACATCGACCGACGGACGCTGGGTCGCCATGATCAGATGGATGCCGGCGGCACGGGCCATCTGGGCCAGCCGCTGGATCGCCCCTTCGATGTCCTTGCCGGCGACCATCATCAGATCGGCCATTTCATCGACCACCACCACAATGAACGGCATGGTTTCGAGCGGCAGCTCTTCGTCCTCGTAGATCGGCTGGCCTGTGTCACGGTCGAACCCGGTCTGGACTGTCCTGGTAAAGCTCTCGCCTTTTTCCAGTGCCTGTTTGATCCGAGTGTTGTAGCCGTCGATGTTGCGGACGCCGACCTTCGACATCTTCTTGTAGCGGTCCTCCATTTCCCGGACGGTCCACTTCAGGGCAACGACGGCTTTCTTCGGATCGGTCACGACGGGGGTTAACAGATGGGGAATGCCGTCGTAAATCGACAGTTCCAGCATCTTCGGATCGATCATGATCATCCGGCATTCTTCGGGGCTAAGCGTATAAAGCAGCGACAGGATCATCGTGTTGATC
>JBNKOQ010000085.1:0-10243 GCA_050294735.1 Roseibium sp.
AGAGGGCTATTTCGATACGCGGATTGTTTATATCGCAGAGCAGGGAGACCCGCTTAGCCGTGTGAAGCGCCTGGCAATCATGGACCAGGACGGGGCGAATGTCCGGTATCTGACGCGGGGCGACGATCTGGTGCTTACGCCACGGTTTTCTCCCACCAGTCAGGAAATCACCTACATGTCCTACGGTGGTGCCGACCCGAGTGTCTATTTGCTGAATATCGAGACTGGGCAGCGGGAAATTGTCGGAAACTTCCCGGGTATGACGTTCGCTCCGCGCTTTTCACCGGATGGCCAGCGGGTCATCATGAGCTTGCAGCAGGGCGCGAACGCAAACATTTTCACAATGGACTTGCGGTCCCGCAAGACTACCCGGCTGACAAACACTCCGGCTATCGATACCAGCCCGTCATACGCGCCGAATGGGCAGCAAGTGGTGTTTGAATCCGACCGGGGCGGAGCACAGCAGATCTATGTGATGAATGCGGACGGCAGCAATGCGCATCGGATTTCGTTCGGCCCAGGGCGTTATTCAACCCCGGTCTGGTCTCCACGCGGAGACCTGATTGCCTTTACCAAGCAGCATCAGGGCCGTTTCATGATCGGTGTGATGAAGCCGGACGGCAAGGGTGAGCGCATTCTGACCGAAGGGTATCATAACGAAGGTCCGGCATGGTCACCAAATGGCCGTGTTCTGGTGTTCTTCCGGGACACGCCCGGGGCAAATGGCGGCCCGCAGGTCTGGACGGTCGATCTGACCGGTTACAACGAACAGCAGGTGGTGACGCCGGCGTTCGCTTCGGACCCGTCCTGGTCACCACTAATTGACTGATGGAAACGAAAAAGAGTTAGGTTAGGGTTTTGCTAACCATGTTTAACAAGATCGCCTTAACCAGCTTTGGATAGAAATTGTTCACCCTGTCGGGGCCGGTGGGGATAGGAGACTGAACATGTTGGAATTGGGGAAATTTGCGCGGAGCGCAAAAGTGTTTCTGGCCATTGCAGCCACGCTGTTTGTCGCGGCCTGTGCCCAGACACAGCCCGATGGTTTGCAAGGGGGTAGCGCAGCACCCGGAACCGGGCAGGACTTTGTCGTGAATGTTGGTGACCGCGTCTTCTTCGAAGAAGATCAGTCGACCATCAACGCCCAGGGCCAGGCGACGCTGGACAAACAGGCGCAGTGGCTCGCGAAATACTCGAAGTACACGATCACGGTGGAAGGGCATGCCGATGAACGCGGCACCCGCCAGTACAATATTGCCCTGGGTGCGCGCCGTGCCTCCGCAACACGTGACTATCTGGTCTCTCGCGGGGTGTCCGCGAGCCGGATCAAGACGATATCCTACGGCAAGGAACGCCCGGTCGCGGTTTGTAATGACAACAGCTGCTGGTCGCAAAACCGGCGGGCTGTGACGGTGCTGAACAACGTGACGAACTGATCTGTCACTCTTATGACGACGGAAGGGCCGGGATTTTCCGGCCCTTTTGCATGTCTGCCTGGTCGATGAATGCCAGAATTATCATTTGGCCCGTCAAAATTTGGCCGAAGTCCACGCGCCCTGTGCTATCCAACACCTGTATAGTGTATGCAGCACCAGACATCAGAGATTGGAGGGTGGAATGGTGAAATTTCGGGGACTTACGGTCCTCATGATGGCGTTTGGCCTAGCGGTTCTTTTTACAGGGCCATCCGAAGCGCAGCTCTTCGGGCGGAAGAAGGACGATTCAGCAGTTCGCGTAAACGAACTGGAGGAGCGCCTGCGGGTCATGACCGGTCAGCTGGAGCAGCTTTCTTATCAGCTGCGCGAGCTGCAGGACCAGATGCGGAGGATGCAGGAAGACAATGAATACCGCTTCCAGCAGCTGGAAGGTGGAACGGGCGGTAAACGATCGGATCTCGGTCAGCCGGCGCCCGCGACAGGCAGCCAGGACCTTGCGTCCTCTTCTCAAACCCTGGGGACCTTGTCGGCCCCCGGAGGCTCGGGAGACGGCGACTGGGCAGCCTCAGGCGGTTATGAGAACGATGCTCCAAATCTGCCGAGCAATGGCCCGATTGATTTGTCGGTTCTGGCCGGCGGCGGCGCGGCCGGTCAGCCCGCCGGGGGGCTCAATCTGCCTCAGGCGCAGGACCCCGGCACGGCCCAGTCCGGGGACGCTCTGGCCGGATTGATTGCCAGCGGCGACCCGCGGGCAGACTACGACCGCGCCTATGGCTACGCGGTCAACGGGCAATATAAGGCCGCTGAAGAAGGGTTCCGGGCATTCATCCAGACCTATCCGGACCACAGGCTGGCTTCGAATGCACAATATTGGCTGGGTGAGAGCCTTTTGGCGCAACGGAATTACCGTGATGCTGCCGATGCTTTCCTCAAGACCTACACCGATCATCCGGAAAGTGACAAAAGTGCCGACAGCCTGTTGAAACTGGGCTTGTCGCTCAATGGCCTTGGCGAGGCCGATGCGGCTTGTGCCACATTCGCCGAACTTCTGACCAAACACCCCGATGCGGCGTCCGCCGTTTTGAGCCAGGCGCGTGAAGAACAAAGCCGTGGCAAGTGCTCCTGAAGCAGTGATCACGTCTGGTCCGTTGACGCCCGCAGAGGCTGATCGGCTTTTCTTGGATTTTCAGCGCTACACCAGTCTTGCCCTTGGGGTTTCCGGGGGGGCGGATTCGGTATGTCTTCTGAGGCTTCTGCGTGACTGGCAATTGCGCACGGGCTGGTCAGGGCGTCTCATCGTTTTCACGGTCGATCACGGGCTGAGAGCAGAAAGCCCGCAGGAAGCTGCCTTTGTGGGTGAAATTTGCCAGGCGGTGGGCATTAGCCACAGAACGCTTGCTTGGACCGGGGACAAACAAGCTGGAAACCTGCAGGGCGAAGCCCGTCATGCCCGTTACCGGCTGATGGCGGAGGCCATGAAGGAGGTGCATGCCGAAGCCCTTGTGCTTGCGCATCACCAGGATGATCAGGTTGAAACCTTTCTGGACCGGCTGACCCGTGGAAGCGGGGTTTATGGTCTTGGCGCCATGCAGCGGATTGAACAATCCGGCCCGATGGGGTTGCAAATTCTCAGGCCCCTCCTTGCTGTTCCCAAGCAGCGCCTTGAGGCGACCTTGCAAGAGATCGGGCAGCTGTGGTGTGAGGATCCGTCAAACAGCAGCGATGCCTACAAACGCGTCAGGCTACGTAAACTGGCCGCGGAGTTGGCGGAAGAAGGGCTGGATACGAGCCGTTTGCTTGATACGGCCAACAGGCTTCGCCGTGCCGCCAGCGCGATTGATGCATGGGTGGAACGGGTGCTGTCGGAGGACGTGCGTGAACACCCGTCCGGGCCGCTTGCTCTGGATTACCGTCACTATGTTCTTTTGCCGGAAGAGGTTCGCCTCAGGCTTTTATCCCGCCTTGTCCAAAGGGTCTCAGGGCAGGATTATCCTGCCCGCCTGGTTAAGCTTGAGGCGTTGGATTGCCGCCTACGCGAGACGGTACCGGGGAAACACACATTGGCCGGGGCTGTGGTTTGCCGAAGCAGCGAGCACTTGCTGATCTGGAGGGAAGCGGGCCGGAAGGTGCCGGAAGGCAACGTCTTGACGGGAGGCGGGGACAATATCTGGGACAATCGCTACCGGGTTGAGGTGGAAGCCTCTGGGCCTGACATGAGCGGTCTGGTTGTCGGTCCGCTATGCCGGGCTCCCGCTGTGAATGAGGCTTTTGAATTTCCAGATGGCTGGCCAAAGAGCGCCTTTGACTGTGCCCCTGCGGTCTGGCGGGAGAGCGATCTCTTGCTGGTTCCCGGGCTTTTCCGGTCGAAACAGCCTCTTGCCCAGGCCGTTCATGTGTCTCCTACGCTTAAGACATGAGACGGGCCTCTTGATAAGCCCCCGGCAACCGTCGCTTTTTAGCCAGTTTTCGCGTGGATAAGAAAAAAGATGCCGAATTGTTCACTGGTTTTAAGAAAAAAGTCAGCGGAGCTGCGCAAGAATGGCGCACCACCTTGGCAGATGGCCTTATGCGACCTATCTTGGGCTTCAAGTACAAACCCGCGCACATTGCCGCTTCGGCGGTAAAGGGATCGAAATGAACGCAAATTTTCGCAACTTCGCACTTTGGGTGATCATCGCTTTGCTGCTGATCGCCCTGTTCCAGCTGTTCCAGGGTCCTGGGCAGAAAAGCGCGACCGATGAGGTCCCGTTTTCGCAGTTCTTGAATCAGGCCGAACGGGGCGAGATCCGGGATGTCATGATCCAGGAACAGAAAATATCTGGTCATTACAGCACAGGCGGAACGTTCCAGACCTATGCTCCGGAAGGCGCGGGGCAATATGTTGAATTGCTGCGATCCAAGGACGTTTCCATCAACGCCCGTCCGCCGTCCGAGAACTTCTCGCTTGTTGGTGTCCTGATTTCCTGGCTTCCGATGCTGATTATCCTCGGTATCTGGATCTTCGTTATGCGCCAGATGCAAGGGTCGGGCGGCAAGGCCATGGGTTTCGGAAAATCCAAGGCCAAGCTGCTGACCGAAGCGCATGGACGCGTGACGTTTGACGATGTTGCCGGCATCGACGAAGCAAAGGAAGACCTGCAGGAAATCGTCGAGTTTCTGCGTGATCCGCAGAAGTTCCAGCGCCTTGGCGGCCGAATTCCACGCGGTGTTCTTCTGGTCGGCCCTCCTGGAACCGGTAAGACGCTGACCGCCCGTGCGGTGGCTGGCGAGGCGAATGTGCCCTTCTTCACGATTTCAGGTTCCGACTTTGTCGAAATGTTCGTTGGTGTGGGCGCGAGCCGTGTCCGCGACATGTTCGAGCAGGCCAAGAAAAACTCGCCTTGCATCATCTTTATCGATGAGATCGATGCGGTGGGCCGTCATCGTGGCGCTGGACTTGGCGGCGGCAACGATGAGCGGGAGCAAACACTCAACCAGCTGCTGGTTGAAATGGATGGTTTCGAAGCCAACGAAGGTGTCATCATCATTGCAGCGACCAACCGTCCTGATGTTCTGGATCCGGCCTTGCTGCGTCCAGGCCGTTTCGACCGCCAGATCGTTGTGCCGAATCCGGATGTCACTGGCCGCGAGAAAATCCTGAAGGTTCACATGCGCAAGGTGCCGCTTGCACCGGATGTCAATGTCCGGACGCTGGCACGTGGCACACCTGGTTTCTCGGGTGCGGATTTGATGAACCTTGTCAACGAAGCTGCTCTTCTGGCCGCCCGCCGGTCCAAGCGTCTGGTAACAATGGCCGAGTTTGAGGATGCCAAGGACAAGGTCATGATGGGTGCGGAACGCCGCACGCTGGTCATGACGGAAGAGGAAAAGAAGCTGACCGCCTATCATGAGGCGGGACACGCTCTGGTGGCTCTTCATCAGGAAGCTTCCGACCCGATTCACAAGGCAACCATTATTCCGCGCGGCCGTGCGCTTGGCATGGTCATGCGCCTGCCTGAGAAGGATCAGGTTTCGCTGACCCGGGCCAAGTGCAAAGCCGATCTGGCGGTAGCCATGGGTGGCCGCGTCGCCGAAGAAATGATCTTCGGATACGAGAAGGTCACGTCAGGCGCTTCCGGCGACATCCAGATGGCGACAAAGCTGGCACGGGCGATGGCAACCCAGTTCGGCATGTCCGACAAGCTCGGCCCGCTGCTCTACGGCGAGAATCAGGAAGAGGTTTTCCTCGGCCATTCGGTGGCGAAGAACCAGCATGTTTCTGACGAGACCCAGAAGATTGTGGATGCCGAGATCAAGTCCTTTGTCAATCAGGGCTATGAAACGGCGAACAAGATCCTCAGGGACTTCGAGGGTGAGCTGCACACAATCGCCAAGGGTCTTCTGGAATATGAAACCCTGTCCGGCGACGAGATCAAGAATCTCCTCAAGGGCAAGCCTCCGGTGCGGGACACGGACGACGACCAGCCAATTGGCCGTTCCTCTGCTGTTCCTCCAACCGGGGTCAAGCGGGGCGGTGACGAGCCGACCGGCGGTTTGGAACCTCAGCCCCAGGCTTGAGCCATTTGATCAATGATTGAAAATGCCCGGTTTTTGACCGGGCATTTTTCTTTGAGCCTCTCGTAACATTTGCTCATAAATTTTGAACCGTTTTGCATGATAAAACGGGCTACAAGACACAGAATGAAAATCGGTAAAGGCGGCAGAAACTCATGCGTAAGTTCTTCGGGACGGATGGAATCCGAGGCCGTGCAAACGTATTTCCGATGACAGCGGAAATGGCGCTCAAGGTGGGGATGGCAGCGGGGTTGGCGTTCCGCAATGGTGACCACCGTCACCGGGTTGTTATCGGCAAGGATACCCGGCTGTCCGGCTATATGCTGGAGAATGCACTGGTGGCCGGATTTACATCCGTCGGCATGGACGTGTTTTTGCTCGGGCCCATGCCAACCCCCTCGGTTGCCATGCTGACCCGGTCTCTCCGGGCTGATCTCGGCGTGATGATTTCAGCGTCGCACAATCCGTTTCATGACAACGGTATCAAGTTCTTCGGTCCGGATGGCTTCAAGCTTAGCGATGTGATCGAGATGGAGATCGAGGCTCTAGCCGAAAGCGATTTGAGTGCCCGTCTGGCGGGTGCCGCCGATCTGGGCCGGGCGCGGCGTATAGATGGGGCGCAGCAGCGCTATATCGAGTTCGCAAAGCGCACACTGCCGCGTGAAATGAGTCTGGAAGGGCTTCGGGTCGTGATCGATTGCGCCAATGGCGCTGCATACAAGGTGGCCCCGGAAGCCTTGTGGGAGCTGGGCGCCGATGTTGTCGAAATGGGTGTCACGCCCGATGGCTTCAACATCAACAAGGATTGCGGATCCACCTCGACAGCTGCGCTGGCCAGGAAGGTTCACGAAGTCCGGGCGGACATCGGCATCGCGCTGGATGGAGACGCGGACCGGGTCATTATTGTCGATGAGAACGGTGAAGTGATTGATGGCGACCAGTTGATGGCGGTGGTTGCCCAGTCCTGGCAGGCGCAAAACCGCTTGGCCCAGCCGGGCATTGTCGCCACGGTCATGTCAAATCTGGGGCTCGAGCGTTATCTGGGCGGGATAGGCCTGACGCTTGCGCGTACGAAGGTTGGCGACCGTTATGTCGTCGAACACATGCGCTCCCAAGGCTACAATGTTGGCGGTGAGCAGTCCGGTCACATCGTTCTCTCCGACTTCGCGACAACCGGAGACGGTTTGATTGCCGCTTTGCAGATCATGGCCTGCGTGAAGGATCAGCAACGTCCTGTTTCCGAGGTCTGCCGCCGGTTCGATCCGGTTCCACAGCTGCTCAAGAATGTCCGCTATGGCAGCGGGAAGCCACTGGACCAGCAGGACGTCAAGGCGGCGATCGAAAGTGGCGAACACCGCCTTGGGAATTCCGGGCGTCTGGTTATCCGCGCATCGGGAACCGAACCGCTCATCCGGGTCATGGCGGAAGGCGATGATGCGGATCTCGTCCGGCAGGTTGTCAATGACATTGCCGGTGCGGTGGCCAAGTCGGCGGCGTGACCGCCACGCTAGAGAGCAAAGCCGACTCGGTCAAATGACCCTAATCGATCGGAAAGCGCTCTAGCTAAAACTGGGAAAAGCAATCAGGCGCTACGGTAATCGTGGCGCCTTTTCTTTATTGAAACTTAACGATTGGCCTGCTCGTTAAGACAAATTTAAGGTAAAAAAACGCGGTTAAAGAACAGGGTTAAGTTGACTTTAATTATTTGCGCCCATTCTGACCTTGATCTTTCAAGTGCGAACCGCAGTCGGTAATGCGGACGCCTGACTTAGAGGACGAGGACATCATCATGTTTTTTAAGCGATTGTCTTTGACTGGCGCCGCAGTGATATTGTCGACTGCAGCGATGGCGGCCGATCTCCCGGCTCCGGTCATCGAACATATCCCGGAGATACCGGCAGCGGGCGGATGGTATCTGCGCGGTGACATTGGCTACAAGCTTTACGCGGATCCGACTGGCAGCTTCAACGATCCGGTCGTTGGCAACCTGCGTTACGAGCGTGAGAGCATGGACGACGCATGGATGATCGGCGTTGGTGTCGGTTATCAGTTCACCGACTACTTCCGCAGTGATATCACGCTGGACTATGAAACCCCAGCAAAGGCCAAGGGCTATGCGGTTTGCGGCGGCTGTACTGGCGGGTTCTCGGAAGAAAGCACTGATATCGATGTCTGGACCGTTATGCTCAACGGCTATGTCGACGTCGGAACCTGGAACAACATCACGCCTTATGTCGGTGCGGGTATCGGGGCTGCCTACGTCAACACCAGCGGCACAACCTCCACGAATCCGGGTGCCACGACCGTCAGCTACGATGGCGATCATGGTGAGTGGAACCTGGCCTGGGCCCTGATGGCCGGTGCCTCCTATGCGGTTACGCCAAATTGGAGCATTGATGCCGGATACCGCTACAAGAACCTCGGTACAGCCAAGACCGTGAAATACTATAACACCGGCTCCGGTGGCACACGGTCTACATTCAAGGACCTTACGGCCCATGAATTCCGTCTGGGCGTTCGCTATGAGTTCGACAATTATGCGGCAGCTCCGGCCGCCAGCTACTATCCGGCAGAGCCGATCACCAGCAATTTCTAAGCTGGGCGCATTGAATTTGTGAGAAAGGCCGGCCATTGGGCCGGCCTTTTTATTGCGTGTCGGTTTTGCGAAATAAATTGACGTAAGCGATCAAGCAGCCTATTCCCATCAGTGGGCCACCCCTCCCCAACGAGGGGCTCCTATCTGTGAGGGTAGACTTCATGACTACAGCAATTTCCAAGCCGGACGTCCGTCCGGTTAATTCCAATTTTTCATCCGGTCCCTGTTCCAAACGCCCCGGCTGGTCCCTTGAGGGATTGTCCGATGCACCGCTTGGGCGGTCGCACCGTGCAAAACCCGGCAAGGCCAAACTGGCCGAAGCCATCGACCTGACACGCGACGTGCTTCAAGTTCCGGCGGACTATCGCATCGGTATTGTTCCCGCTTCTGACACGGGTGCGGTCGAGATGGCGATGTGGTCTCTCCTTGGTGCGCGTCCTGTCGACATGCTGGCCTGGGAAAGCTTCGGGTCGGGCTGGGTCACCGATGTGATCAAGCAGCTCAAGCTGGACAATGCCCGCAAGATCGAAGCGCCTTATGGTGAGCTTCCGGATCTGGCGAGTGTCGATTTTTCCCATGACGTGGTGTTTACCTGGAACGGTACGACCTCCGGTGTACGCGTTCCGAACGCGGACTGGATCCCGGCTGACCGGGGTGGCCTGACGATTTGCGATGCCACATCCGCCGCATTCGCACAGGACCTGGATTTCGCCAAGCTCGATGTGGTGACATTCTCCTGGCAGAAGGTGCTGGGCGGGGAAGCCGCGCATGGTGTTCTGATCCTGAGCCCGCGCGCCGTCGAGCGCTTGGAGAGTTATACGCCAGCCTGGCCGTTGCCGAAGATCTTCCGCATGACCAAGAGCGGAAAGTTGATAGAGGGCATCTTCAAGGGGGAAACCATCAACACGCCGTCGATGCTGTGTGTTGAAGATTATCTGGACGCCTTGAAATGGGCACGGTCTCTCGGTGGCCTCAAAGGCTTGATGGCGCGTGCGGATGCCAATCTGGAGGTTCTGGCCGCTTGGGTTGGCAAGACCGCCTGGGTCGACTTTCTCGCAGTTGATGAGGCGACCAGGTCGAACACGTCTGTCTGCCTGAAAGTGGTCGATCCTGAGATCGCGGAACTTCCTGCCGACAAGCAGGCGGCCTTTGCCAAGGCGATGGTTTCCGCCCTCGATGCGGAAGGTGTTGCCTACGACATCGGCGCTTACCGCGATGCCCCGTCGGGCTTGCGGATCTGGACCGGGGCGACCATCGAAACGTCTGACCTGGCCGCGCTGGTTCGTTGGCTGGATTGGGCTTTCGCAGACCAGAAGTCACGCCTTTAGGCCTTGCGCCCCACCGGGTGAATTTTCCGAACACGTTCCCGGCCGCTCTGTGGCCGGGCCTCTTCAGCCGAATTGAGGAGTGTGCCTTATGGCTCCTAAAGTACTAATTTCAGACAAGCTTTCCCCTGCTGCCGTCCAGATTTTCAAGGATCGCGGGGTTGACGTGGACTTCCAGCCGGACCTCGGCAAGGACAAGGACAAGCTGCTTGAGATCATCGGCCAATACGATGGTCTGGCAATCCGCTCTGCAACCAAGGTAACCGAAAAGATCATTGCTGCGGGGGATAATCTGAAGGTGATTGGCCGTGCGGGGATTGGCGTTGACAACG